>JAFGNY010000250.1 GCA_016926765.1 Bacteroidales bacterium
AACCAATGGCGGCCGTGTTCTGGCCGTCACCTCCTTCGGCGAAACAATGGAGGAAGCGTTAGGCAAATCCTATGAAAATGCAGAGAAGATCCGGTTCGAAGGAAAATACTTCAGGCGGGATATCGGGTTTGATCTGTAGACAAGCGGACGAGCGGACAAGCGGACGAGCGGCATCCGGCATCAATAAACTAACAGCGAACAGCATGTTAACCCGGTACTTCAAAGCCAATTATCCCGGCCAGTACATCACCATCGGGGTGATTGGGCTGCTGCTGTGGGGTTTGGGGACGCTTCATCCCCCTGCGATGCCTCTTCCGCAAGGGCCGGCGCCACTCTATACCCTTCTTTATAGTTGGCTTTCCGGCGTACCTTACCTCGCCATGGTTCTCGGGTTTTTGCTTGTGATCGTGCAGGCGGTCTGGCTTAATTACATTGGATTAACCCATGATTTAGTTCCGCACAACACCTCCCTGACCGCCCTGCTTTTCCTTCTCTTCATCAGTCTCCTCCCATCCTATCTGACACTCACACCCATCACGCTCACGATCCCTTTTCTCCTCCTCGTCCTGCAGGCGCTGCTGAAAGCCTATAACCAAACCGAACCCATCGAGCTGGTCTATACAGCCGGCTTCTTTGTAGCCCTCGCCTCCCTGTTCTTTTTTCCGACCCTTCTTTTTTACGGGTTCATCCTCAGTACTTTCCTGGTTTACCGTACCATGAAATGGCGGGAGTGGGTCAGTTCGCTGATCGGACTTGCCACTCCCTATCTCTACCTGGTGGTCGTCTATTTCCTGACCGACCATCTGTCGTCCCTGGCGTCAATTTACTCAGGTTATCTAGGTCAGGCCCGTGCCGGCATCCCCAAAGCTGATCTGAACACCTGGATTCTTATAGGCTTTCTTGGCCTTTTTACGTTAATGGGTCTCTGGAGCACCCTGCGTACAATCGGAGAGAAGACCGTTGAGTTAAGGAAGAAGGGGATTGTTCTTCTGTGGATGCTATTCTGGTCCTTGCTGATCATCCTTCTTGCCTGCCCCGGACAACTTTACTCCCCCGCTTTGCTGAGCATCTGCAGCGCTGTTTTTGCTGCAAACTTTTTCCTGCGGCTCAGGAAACCCTTCTGGTTCGAACTGCTGCTTTGGGTGCTGATTCTGATCCTGATTGCCAACACCGCCTTCGGGCCCTATCTCCTCTGGTAGTAAGATGCTTGAAAGCCACTATACCAGCGACCGTATTGAAGCAGGGTGCGACGAAGCCGGGCGGGGCTCGCTTGCAGGGCCTCTCTTTGCAGCAGCAGTGATTCTCCCGAAAGGATACCGGCACACGATGCTCAACGACTCCAAACAGCTCTCCAGGCGTCAGCGCGAGAGCCTGCGAACGGAAGTGGAGCGGGATGCCCTGGCGTTTGCCGTCAGCCGGATTGAAGCGCAAACCATCGATGAGATCAATATTCTAAATGCCTCCTTCAGGGGTATGGAGGAGGCTGTCCTGCAACTCTCTCCCCGGCCGGAATTGCTGCTGATCGACGGCAACCGCTTTCGGAGTTCCCTGCAGATCCCCTACCAGTGCATTGTGAAGGGAGACGGAAAGTTTCTTTCCATCGCCGCGGCTTCGGTGCTTGCCAAGACCTACCGGGATGACTTCATGGAAGCGTTGCATGCCTCCTTTCCTGTTTATCATTGGAACAAAAATAAAGGATACCCTACGCAGGAGCACCGGGAAGCCATTGCGGCACACGGCATTACACCGCATCATCGCAGGAGCTTCAGGCTGGAAGCCCAGCTTAAGATGATATTTTAATACCTTTGTTAACCTATTCTCTGATCAAGCCCAACCATGAGAATCGTCAGACGAATTCTTGAGATTACCTTCCTCGTGATTCTGGCTGTAGGGATCCCCTACCTCGGCTACCTGCTCTACCGGTCGCTGGAGCATCCGGCCAAAGATCCTGTTCAGGCCATTCCCGACCGTACCGCTCTGATCATCCATGTCAACAATCCCCTGGAGTTACTGGGAGAACTAACCCGGAACAGCCTGATATGGAAGGAGTTTCTTTCCTATCCC
This sequence comes from Bacteroidales bacterium, assembly GCA_016926765.1. GTDB lineage: Bacteria > Bacteroidota > Bacteroidia > Bacteroidales > FEN-979 > QYOJ01. The sequence goes on from JAFGNY010000250.1 coordinate 2,065, forward strand.
GGCATCCGGCCCATCCAGGAGCAACTCCTGCTGATTGACTCCATGTCGCGCTGGAGTCCCGAGATCAGGGAGATCCTGAAGAATTCACCGCTTACCATCACGCTTTCCCTTCACAGCCGCGCTACGTTTGATCCCCTCTTTCTGATGCCGGTTCCGTTATCGGTTGACGGGAGTTCGTTTGCCTCCTTCATCGAAAAGCACTATCCGGGAAAAATCACGATCCTCCAAAGTCCGTATGCCCGGACACAGATCTACCGGATCCACTTTGAAAACCAGCGAAACATCCTCATTGCCTCGGTACTGGAAGGGGTATGTATCTTCTCCTTCTCCGATGCCCTGGTGAAACGGGCAATTGACCAGTTGTCGCTGAACACCCCCGTATCGGTGATGAAAGGCTTCAGCACGGTCGCTTCCACCACAGGCAAAAAAGTGGATGCCAACCTCTATGTCAACTTCCCCTACCTTTCGCTTGCCCTCTGGAAAGGAGTGAACGATTCCTACAACAAAGGGCTGGTGACCTTTGCCCGGTATGCCGACTGGAGCGGGCTGGATCTCTATCTTAAAAAAGATGAGCTGTTATTCAACGGCTATACGATCGCTTCCGACAGCGCCATGCAAACCCTGGCCCTCCTCAGTGACCAAACCCCTTATCCGATCACCATGACGCATATCCTGCCGGGAAACACGGAGGCTTACCTGATCTATTCCCTGAAGCAGTATCCCGATTATTTCGAACGGTGGCAGGTCCGGCTGAAACGAGCCAACTTTTCGGTGAGCGATATGGATCTTTTCTCCGAGATGAATTCAACGTATGACACCGTTCTCCGAAGCTTCCTTGAACCCTGGAGCGGCCATCAGGCGGGAAGGTGCTGGATCCCTCTGCCGGCAGCGAAAAGAAAACTCTCTCCTGTGACCATCCTGCAGGCAACAAATGCTGACTCAGCCCTGAGAAGCCTGCTTTCTCTCTCCCGGATCATCGGCAAAAAATTGGATTCGACGATGTACGAAGGGATACCGGTGTACCGTACCGGCCTCTCGGATGTGATCAATCTCTGGCTCAATCCGTTATTTAAGCCCTCCGATCTCACCTTTTTCACTGTCATCGGGGATTTTATCTGCTTTTCTGACAACCATGAAGTATTGAAACAGTTGATCCGCTGCAACCTGACGAACGATTGTCTCCCTGAGAACAACATCTACCGGGAGATCTCTGATCATATTTCCGATCAGGCAAATCTCTCTTTCTATTGCCATTCTGATTACCTCCTCGATGCCCTTCCCGAGGTACTTTCACCCGATTACCAGCCACTCTTCACACACCTTCTCGATTCACTTAAAAAATTCCAGACCTTCTCCCTTCAGATCTCTGCGGCCGACGGCATGTTTTATACCAGCATACAACTTCGTTTCAATCCCCAGAACCGGTCAGAAGGTCCTCTTGAGTGGCAAACACTCCTCGACACCCTGGTGTCGGGAAGTCCCCAGATTGTCCGCGCCGGCACAGGAGACACCTTTGCTGTGCTGGTGACCGATACCATGAACACCCTGTACAAGATCGACCGGAAAGGAGCTATCCTCTGGAAACAAAAACTTTACGGAAGAGTACTGGGTAGTTTCCATGAAGTGATGCTGACCGGGAGCGACACCCTGTTTTATCTCTTCAACACCGAAAACCACCTCTACCTGATTCGTAGTGACGGCAAACACGCCCCACGCTTCCCGATGAAATTTCCGGTACGTTCCTCCAACGGGTTAGCTCTTCTCGCTCCCCGTACACTCCCCTCACCTGCCCTTTCCCTCCCTGGGAAACAAGATCCCGGACTTCATCCTGTTTCCTCGGGCAATCCGGGTGAATTCCAGGTAGTTATTGCTTTCCGGAACAACCGGATCTACAGTTTCAACCTGGATGGAGTACTTACCGAAGGGTGGTGCTCGCCGGAAGTGGAGGAAGAGGTCACTCAGCCCGTTCAGGTGCTGGGAGGGGGAAATACCCTGGTTCGCCGCCCATTATCCGCGAAAGACCGCGGCAATGCACAAACCCTCATCGTGACAATGAAGAGCGGGAAAGTACTTGTGACAGACCGGTTTGGGGTCCAAAAGCTCAAACCGGAAAAGGGATTCTCCCATTCGCCTGGCTCTCTGTTTTACGAGAACCGTACCAACTTAAAAGGCCCCTGGCTGACGACCGACATCGAGGGGAACGTAGTTTACCTGAAAGAAAACGGTCAGGTAAGCCGGGTACGGTTTCATCCCTTCTCGTCAACCCATTTTTTCCTGTACGAAGACCTGCTGAAAGACGGAACACCCGAATTCATTTTTTTCGATGACAACACCCTCTATTTTTACAACCGGTTTTTGAAGCTCCTCTATTTTTACACTTTCCGGCATGAAGTCTCCCCTCCGGGACTCAAACGCCTCCCCGACGGAAAAATCTTGATCGGATTTACCTCTCAGGTCACCAATGAAGTATTCCTCTTTGACAGGAATGGCTATGTAAAACTACCGTCGGGGATCAGGGGGACCACCCCGTTTGACCTCGGTTCACTGGAGAGCCGGGATCGTACTGACCTGGTCATCGGAGCCGGCAATGTGTTGAAAGTGTTCCGGCTGGCAGACTACTGATCGGACCAGCGGACAAGCGGACCATTATCGTAGTTTCAGGATTTTTCCGGCAGGGGGTTCAAATCCTTTAGGCAAGTCGTTTTTGCGGCAGAGGATATCGAGCCGGATTCCATAAACCTGGGCAATCTCCCACATCGTTTGGTTGTTCCCGACAACATGTACTTTTTGAATCGCTTTCCGCTTTTTCTTTTCGAGATAGACCACTTGTCCGGGCCGCAACCCGCCGGCCCGTTTCAGATCATTGAACGCCATCAGGTCGCCGGCTTTCAGCCGGAAGTCCCTGGCGATCTTCAGCAGGTCGTCATCATCGAGAGCGATGGTGCACTGAAGATGGTTATTGAGATAAATTTTCCGGTTGTTCGGACCGGGAGCAAAGTAAGTGAAAAGCGACTGATAAGACTCCATCAGGGTTTCGTCAGCGCCTGTGGTTTCCACCGCCGCGATGGCCCCTTCGGGAAGATCGTATTTGTAAAGGGCATAGCGTTCAATGAGGCTGATCAGGAGATTCGGATAGTTCGGATTGGTTGCATAGCCGGCAGTTTTCAGTCCGTAAGCCCAGGCCTGGTAATTCTGGACATCGATGGAGAAGAGAAATTTATACCGGTCGCGTGTCGTAAGAAACTCGGAGTGATCGTGAAACGACTGCACCGCATGATCATATTTCCGGAAGCATTCGTCCGGGGTGTCATCGTCCATGCGATACGTTTTCCCTGTCCATTCATTGTGGCATTTTATCCCGAAATGGTTGTTCGCCTCCGTAGCCAGGGGGCTTTGTCCCGCTCTCGACTCCAGGATTGCCTGGGCCAGTTTGATGCTGGCCGGGATCCCGAAAGTACGCATATCCTGAATGGCGATTCCCTTATACGCATCGATATAATCACGCACCTGCTGATCGTAGACAGACTGGGCCCGAACTGAAAAAGAGGCGAAAGTTAAGATCAGGGAGACTAAGGAGAAGGGACGGAGGAGAGTCATGTTTCGGGATTTGGAATTCGGGATACAAGAGTTGGTTTTTGGTATTTGGTTTTTGGTATTTGGTATTTGGTATTTGGTTTTTGGTATTTGGTTTTTGGTATTTGGTATTTGGTTTTTGGTATTTGGTTTTTGGTATTTGGTATTTGGGATTTGGGATTTGAGATTTGGCTTTTAGTTCGAACAAAAGTACGGAATTTTGAAAAATCACAGTCGGTCGAACCCTCCATCAGCCCGTAGGGCTCTATCAACTGCATCGCAGTTCCATCAGCGGCTCAGCCGCTCCATCAGGGCTGCAAGCCCTCCATCAGCACCGAAGGTGCTCCATCAGCGGCTCAGCCGCTCCATCAGGGCTGCAAGCCCTCCATCAGCACCGAAGGTGCTCCATCA
>JAFGNY010000251.1 GCA_016926765.1 Bacteroidales bacterium
CGCTTTGTGATAAACGAAGGGTTAAATTGGCCATTCCGGAGAAAAAATAACTGATCTTCAGTGCAATAGGAAGGTTTGTTTGCTCTTTGACTTTGTTGACCACATCGAAATAGATCTGCTCGATTTCAGGTCCGGTAAACTGTTCGTCGGAGGGCATGATGAACATGTTGAGTTCGAGTCCGTCAGCGCCGGCATCAGCGATCTTTCCCGCAAATTCAACCCACTGGGAATTGGAGATACAATTGATGCTGGCAATGATGGGGATGCTGGTTTGGGCTTTGCTCTCCCCGATCAGCGTCAGGTAATCGTCGAGTCGTCGCTTTTTGGTGTAAAAGCTGACATAGTTCTCCACATCAGCATAGGTGCCATAGATGTTGTTGACCCGCTGTTCGTCGACATCCATCAGGATCTGCTCTTCGAAGAGGGACTTCAGAACAACGGCTCCGGCGCCGTGCGATTCCAGTTTTTTAATCTCTTCCACTGAATCAGTGAAACCGCAACTGGCGATGATGATGGGATTCCGGAGCTTCAATCCCATGTATACTGTCGAAAGATCCGCCATATTCTTTGTCAATTAGGTGATATTATATTATTTACAGTTTTAAGTTGTAAGTTATAGGTTGTAGGTATGAGCCATGAAGCACTGACATCAATTTCCTGCTTACTGCTAACTGCCCACTGCCCACTGCCTGATGAACCGGTCAATCCCGGTAGCGGCTTTGTGCCCGTTGGCGATGCCATGAATGACATCCGGCCCCTGGATGATATCTCCTCCGGCAAAAAACCACGGGATACTGGTCTGGAAATCACGATTCACCTCTATCCGGCCGCGGTGGTCCATTTTCATCTCTTCCCTTGTCTTTCCTGTGATATAAGAGAGATTCATCCCTTGTCCAATCGACTCGATCACCATATCCCCCGGGAAGAAGTCCTTGATCGTTTCATCAAACTGCGGATTGAATCTTCGATCGGCATCGAATACGGCGGTGCACTTCACGACATGCAATCCGGTAAGTTTTCCTTCGTTGATCTCGATCTCCACAGGACCCCATCCGGGTATGACCTGAGCGTTCTCCTCCCGTGCTTCCACGACTTCTTCCCGGTCGGCAGGCATCTCATGTTCCGACTCCAGTGACGTGGCGATGATACCAACTTCACCATATTTCTGTTTCTGCAACCGGGCCATCGACCGTGTGATGTCCATCGCAACGTTTCCTCCACCGATCACCACGATGCGTTTTTCCACCGGGACCTCTTTTCCCAGCGTGATGTCGCGGAGCAGATCCGCTGCCTGGTACACTTTTTTATGGTCGGTTCCGGGGATGCGGGTGCTTCGCCCATCATGCAGTCCGGTGCCGGTATACACGGCATCAAACTGCTCATGAAGCTCTTCCAGGGTGATATCCTTGCCAACCGCAGTGTTGCAACGGATCTCCACTCCCAGTGAGCGAATGTAATCGATGTCCTTATCCAGTTGGTCGTAAGGCAAACGGTATTCGGGAATCCCAAACCGCATCATGCCTCCGGGTTCAGACAGTTTTTCAAAGATCGTGCAGGAATAACCCATCAGGGCAAGGTAATAGGCAGCGGAAAGTCCGGAAGGACCAGCTCCGATGATCGCCACCTTATGGTCGTTCTTAACGAGATTTTCTGTCTCCAGGATCTTTTTGTATTCATTTTCAGGGATCTGATCCGCAATGTATCGTTTCAGCCACCGGATAGAGATGGGATCGCCATGATGCCCGATTGAACATACTTCTTCACATTTGTGTGTACAGATCCGGCCGCAAATTTCAGGCAAGGGGTTGGTCTCGTATAGAATACGAAGTCCTTCTTCCAGGTCGTTATTCCGGATCGCCTGGATGTATTGCGGGATGCCCATGTGGGCAGGACAAGTGGCCACGCAGATGCCGCAACCTACGCACCGGTCGGCTTCCAGAAGCGCCTGTTCATGAGAGTAACCTTTGACGATCTCGATAAAGGAGTGATCCCGCTCTTCCGGAGGAAGTTCCTCCATGTTCACCCGTTCCGGCTCGTAGAGTTCATAGCCAGATCCGGGCTTTTTCCATCCCTGCTCCTTCTGGTCCCAGGGTTTGTTCTCAGCGCCGGGGACAAACCGGAAGACCTCCGGATCATTGTCGACCCAGGTATATTCGTTCGACATCGTCAGAGAGTTGGTTGTACAGATGTCGACGCACAGGGCGCACCAACAGCAACGCCCGTAATCAATTCGGGGACGAAGTCCGCTGTCGCCGTTCTTCGTCCCGATGCCATCCACAGGCACCATGTCGATAGCGGCATTCTGACAGATCTCTTCGCAGGTGCCACAGCCGATACACGCCTCTATGTCGTTTTTGTGGAACCCCCTGTAACGGTCGGAAGCCTGGCGGGTCAAAGGTTTTTTAATAGTGACCGGTTGATTGACCAGGTGTTTCCAGGCAGTGAAAGGGGATAGGATGTCGTTGATTTTTCCCATATCAGCGTTCAATTTCAGGTGGATAGGTATGGAGAGAAACCATCAGTCCGGCTACATCCGCGATGTTGACGTTGATGATCATTTTTTCGAGTAACGAAACAGCATGAGTATAGCTCGGTCCGCGAACATTAACCCGGCGGGGATATTCACTACCGTCGGATACCATGTAATAGCCAAATTCACCCCGGGTACATTCAGCCCGTGAATAGGTCTCTCCGGCAGGGATTTTCCAATGCAGCACGTTGGGCGTCTTTGCACGAATCTCTCCCGAATCCGGAATCTTGACCATGATCTGGCGGATCAGGTCGACCGATAACAGGAGGTCGCGGCGCCTGACATCAGCCCTGGTGTAAATATCCGAATCGGTTCCGGTGACCGGCTCAAAATCCAATTCCGGGTATTTCAGGTAAGGATCATCTTTTCTGACATCCATCGGAACACCCGCTGCGCGTGCATTCGGACCTACGATTCCAAATCTGTTGATCCATTCAGGCTCAATCACTCCCATACCAACAGACCGTTTCTTGAATACAGAATTGTTGAACATCACCGAATGAACGTCTTTCATGAAACGTTCGATGATACGGAGGGTCTCTTCCATCCGCTCACGGAACCCGTCGGGAAGGAGTCCGCGGACACCTCCGGGGATAATGTACATATGGTAGATCCGGCCTCCGGTAAGCTCTTCGAACCGGTCGAGTACCAGATCACGGCAATAGAGCGTCCACTGGCCGATGATCCCTTGTCCGAATGCGCCTGCTTGTCCGCCGACCCACATCAGATAGCTTTGAAGGCGTGCCATCTCGAGTACCAGAGTCCTCAGCCACTTGGCTGCTTCAGGGATCTCGATGCCGGCCAGCTCTTCCGTGGCGGAGGCAAAGCAATATTCGTTAAAGTCGGGCTCCGGTACGGCTACCCGGCAAACGATCGGGAAGCACTGGATATATTTGCGCCGCTCCATCAGCTTTTCAAAGCCGCGGTGCAGGTACCCTACATGGGTTTCACAAGCCATCACCTCATCTCCCAAAAGGGTCAGTTCAAGCGACATGTTTCCCGTGATGCCGGGGTGCTGAGGGCCATGCCAGATTTTCAGGTACTTGTGGGAACTCAGATCAATGTCGATCGTTCCGTCGGGTTTCGCCGGAGGGTACAGGCTTCGGTCTTCGTTCCAGGAGAAGAATTTTTTACTCATCGGGATAAAGCTGATGTTTCATATATTCTGTCGGATCGTTTGAACTTCTTCCCGGACGGGGGAAGTAAGTCTCTTCCGCATATTTTTTTGTATCAAAATCTCGGCGGTAGGGAGGTGGTCCATCCCAGCCTTCAAGGATAAATGGTTGGTCTACCCGGGGACTTCCCGGGAAGTGGATCCCAAACATCTCACGGAGTTCACGCTGATAGGTTGCTGCCTGTCCCCAGAGGTCATGGATGGAGTCCATGACGGCCTGATCCCTTGGAATCAATACCCGGATGCCAAGGTCTTGTTTGTTATCGGGATTGTTCAGCAGGTAAGTAAGTTGAAATTGTCCCTGTTCCAGCCAGTCAACAGCTGTAAGTAATACCAAATGTTTAAATCCTTCCGGGTTGCTGAGATAGGTAATGGCCGCCACAGCCTGCTCTTTGGGAATGGTGATAAAATCAAGCCCTTTCCGCTGCCGGTGATGATCTTTCCCACCAAACAACTCGTTAAGATTTCCGATTACCTGATCAATCTGAAACTCCATATGTTCTTTTTTTATCTTCCAATTTTATAAAAACCTTCTTACCTCCTCATTCTTCCTTCCAAAAATTTATTTCTACATTCTATCTTCTGATCTCTGACTTCAGCTACCAGTTGTAATCAGGCATATCCCAGTCTTTGATGATCTTTTTTTGGTTGGCTTTGTACCAGTCAAAGTTGTCGGCATATTTATTGGCTCCATCGCCTTTTCCTGCTTTGATCCGTTTCTTCAGCTCCTCAAACCCGGCCAGCAGGGCTTCCGGACGAGGCATACATCCGGTGATGTAGACATCCACGGGGAGATAATGATCCAGCCGGTTGATGGTGTTGTAGCTATCCCAGTACATTCCTCCATTGATCGTACAGCTGCCCAGGGCGACTACAAATTTGGGATTTTGCATCTGCTCATAGCTGCGGATCACCCGTTTGAGTGTCTTCACCGAAAGGTACCCCGAGATGACAAATACCGAAGATTGCCTGGGGGTGGGTCGCCATTGGATCCCAAACCGGTAAGCATCGAACCGGGGGGTCATCAGCGGACGCATCTCAATGGCTCCGCAGCCGGTTCCAAATCCAAGTACCCATAAAGATTCGGCCCGGGCCCAGTTGGCGAATTGTTCGATGACCCCGTTCCGTGGCGCGTACGATTCAGGCCTCAGGTCGAGGAAATAATCGTTTAACGGATCGATCTCGATCGGTTCTCCTTCGGGAGAATATACCGTCCTTTTTTCCAGATCTTCTTTACTCATCGTTCAGTTCAGTTAAAATTTGATCAGGATGATGGCAATAACTCCCAGGATCAACGGGATGGAGAGGAACCACCGTACCGACTGGTCGACCCTGAACCGGGGAAAGGCGATGCCAACAAATACTGACCAGAAATAGATAAAAAATGTCTTGATGATCAGTTCTCCCCAGTTAGTAGCCCCTCCAAACAGCAGGTTCATGAATAGAATCAGTTTGGCTACGGGGAAGATAGCCCGGTTGAGTTGCAGCACGCCGAGCAGGCTGGAGTTGAATTCAGTAGGAGGACCGATCGGGATCTCCTGCGGAGCCAGCACCACATCGAAAGGAGAACGTCCCATGGCTCCGAGAAACGAAAGTAACATAGCGGCTGCGGCAAATGGGTTAGTGAAGAAGGTCCAGTTCAGGATGGATCCCTGCTGAGCGGCAACGATTTCATTGATGTTCAGGGTATGGTACTGCAATCCGATAGCCAATACGCCAAGCGTAAGGGGGAGTTCAAATGCGGTGACCTGACTGAGGCCTCTGGAAACGCCGATAGCCGAATAGGGATGCCCGCTTTCGCCGGCGCCCAATGCCATGCCAAGGACTCCGAAGAACTGAAAGTAAAGCACCAGCATCAGATCGCCGGTGAAGGAGAAGTTGCTGAACATCTCAGAGCCATAGATCACAGGGAGGAAGAGCAGTAACCCGATACCACCGGTGAGCCGGAATACGGGACCAAGATAATACATCACTCCGTGATAGATGCGCGACCTGAACGTATAATTTTTAATGATATCGACCCAGGGCTGCCAGATCCGGATACCATGCCTGCGACCAACGCGGGCTCCGATTTTCCTGAAAAGACCCTGTAGGAGAAGGCCATAGTTGAGCACAATGAAGATGGTCAACAGCGCATATCCTATTTTGATCCAGATGTTTTCCATTAGAATCCTCCGAAAGAAATTAGATAAACCACAACGATGAAAGCCATAATTTGAAAGAGGTATACCTGCCCGTTTCCGCTATAGATCCGCCGGATTAGTTCAGCAATGGCATGCGACCCTTCCGATACATGGCCCCAGAACCTTGTAACGCCTGGTTCTGCAAGAAATCCGATCGCTTTCTTGTAAGGGGCGAAAAAGTTGTAGGCAAAATGGGTGGTTTCAGGCCGGAATGGGCGTTCGGCGGCAAAGACAATGTTAAATTGTTTCACGCGGTAGGCTTTGCGGTTCATGAACCAAAGCCAAAGGAACACCAGTAAAAAGATCGCAACGACCACATACATCACCCAGGTCCCGTTCCAGTAACCGAAGATGCTGGTGGCATATTGCCCCTGCCAGGTGAGCGCACCATCGGGAAAGTAAGGTTTCAGCATTTCGCCAATCGGGTGAAGAAGGGAGTTTGGCAGTACCGAAAAGACCATCACGATGATCAGGATGATATACTGAGGAGCCAGGATCCAGAACGGCGCCTCGTTCACCTTCCGGTGCTCATCTTTGAGCTGGCCGAGGAATATGGTGTGGATCAGCCTGAAGCAATAAAGAAACGCGATGATGCCGGCAAATGAGATCAACGCTCCCTGAAAGAACCACTCTTTTTCGATTACGGCGTTGGTAAAGATCCATTTTCCTGCAAATCCCGAAAGGGGGGGGATGCCGGCTAAAACGATGATACCTATTAAGACAGAGATAAAGGTAAATGGCATCCGGGTGATCAGACCTCCCATCCGGTACATCTCCTTGGTTTTGAGTCGCCACACTACACCTCCGATGGCGAGAAAGAGCAACGCTTTGAAGAGAAAGTGCGTCACAGCGATGGCGATGGCTGCCAGCCAGCCTAAGTGGGAAAAGAGAGCCAATCCGAAAAGGATGTATCCCAGTACCCCGATACTTGAGTATGCTAAAAGTCGTTTGGCATCCTCCTGGAATGCCGCCATCAGGTTCCCGAGCACGGCAGTGATTGCCCCGATCCAGCTCAGGATATACAGGATACTTAAAGAGCCGAGGTGTTGTTCACCCATGCGTATTATCAGGATGATCAAACCGAAGACGCCGGCTTTCAGCAGGATCGATGAAACCATGGGACTGACGTCGGTTTCGGCTTCGGCATGTGCCCCTGGAAGCCAGATGTGGAGCCCGATAGAAGCGGTCTTCGTCATGAAACCGATGGCCAGCAGGATAAAGATCAATGGAGCGTAGAGCGGGGCTGTTGCAAGGATATCGAGCACAATGGTTGACTGACCGATAGAAGCGAGGCTGAAGCCGGCAAGGATCAGGTATGCACCTCCCAGAGAGAAAAGCATGTAACTGAGAGCATGCTCCATCGATTTCTTCCCGCGGATGATCAGAAAATAGGAACCGGCGGTCATGACCTCCCATGCAAAGAAAAACTCCAGCGTGGTTTTAGCTTCCACCAATCCGATCAGTCCGGCAAACATCATCAGGGCGGTGGGATAGAATCCGATTCTCTTCCCTTTGTATGCATACCCGGCAAGCAGGGTGAGGATACCGCCCACCAGGAAGATGGCGGAAAATACCATGTCAAACCCGTTGAGGTCGGGATAGAGGTAATAGAAATAAAAACCCATCCCTGCTATTGCCAGGGTGTTTTTAATGTAAACAGGTAAAAAGTCAATGAGAAAAAACCCAAGGGCAAATGCCAGCGGAATGAGGTTGATCAGGGATCCGTAGCTACTCAGGTGGGTAGCGTAGTACCCTGTAACGAATGTGGCTAATCCAAAGATTCCCAAAGGAATGTATTGGTTCCAGCCGACCCTCAGCGGCTCGCCGGCAGGGGCTTCCAGCTTCATGGCATAACCAAGCCAACGAAAAAGATAGACCCCTTCAAGCAGGGAAGCAACCAGGATAGCCCCCAGCCAGAAAAACTGTCCTGATCCGGCCAATTGCATGATCAGCTCCCATTTTCCATAGAATGCGGGAAAGGGAGGGAAGCCGAGGAGCAAAAAGACAAAAAGGCTGAAGAGGAAAAGTAACAGCCGGTTCTGCCTGATCACCGACCATTCGCGGATATGGGTTTTATTCAGGATTCCGGAGATCCAGAACAGTCCTGCTTTGGCCAGGTAGTGGCTGATCAGGAGGGAAGCGGCAATCAAACCAAACTGGTTCCCCAGGAAATGGGAGAGACCGATCACTCCGGTGATCAGTCCGATCTGTCCGACGGAGGAGTAACCGAGCAACCGGTTAGGATGGGTTTGTTTCAGGGCAAGGAGGTTGGAAAAGAAAAAGGTGCCAATGCCGATGGTGGTCAGGATCTGGAAGAAAACCGGCGGCGCAATCGGAAGGAGTTTGTAGACGACATAGAGCATGGCGCTGGCAGAGGCAGTGGAGATGAGCATGCCGATCCCGCCGGGAACACTCTCATACACATCCAGCCCCCATCCGTTTGCCGGAAAAGGCTTAAGTTCAACGATTACGGCTATCAGGATGAAGAAGAGCGCTACGGTGATCCCTTTCCATGCTTCGATGTTGACGCGAATGGTGTCATCGAGGTTCAGTGTACCGGTAAAATGGTAGAAGAAGATGATGCCCAGCAGCAGGATGCCGGCTACGATACCGGTGGCCAGCATGTATTTGAATCCGGCGGAGATGGTTTTCTGATGGGGATTCAAGATGATGATGCCTGCGGTGGCGATGCTGCTGATCTCCATGAATACGAATAGGTTGAAGAGGTCGCGGGTCATGATGATCACGTTGAGTCCCATGATCAGGATCAGCAGGATAACAAAGGCGTTGACTCCGCTCTTCATCAGGGTGCGGTAGAGAAAAAGTGTTCCGAAAAGTCCTGCAAGGTTGACGAGGGAAAGGAAAAAAGCCTCTTCGAACCCCATCAGCAGGTTGATGGAGAAGGGAGGCCGGAAGCCAGCCGTGAAGACCATGGCAGCGGATTGCTCCCCGAACCACAATCCCATAAACCAGGAAACAGAGATATAGGAAGCAAAAGCCATTGTGGCAAGGGTGATCACTCCGGCAACTTTCCGAAGGGGTTTTCCCAGGATTCCCAAGGCAAAGGCAATGCCCAGCAACGAGACAACGAGGTAGACAGGTGTTACCATTTCAGGTCGTTAAAGCGGTGAATATCCAGCGTTTTTTTTGTTTCAAACAGTTTCATGGCATATACCAGCAGCAAGGCGGTAACCCCCAACCCAATGACGATAGCTGTAAGTACCAGCGCCTGAGGCAATGGATCGACGATCTTCGAGGCGGTATCTTTCTGTAAAGCAAGGGTATCGAGTATAGGTGCTGTGCGGTTCCGGATGTAACCGATCGCAACGATCACGATGTGGGTTCCTGTATCGAAGAGGGAGAAGCTGATGATGATCCGAAGGATGTTTTTCCGGGTGATGATCCCCCAAAGTCCGATGAGGATCAGCAGAAATCCCAGGTTCATGGCAATGTATTCCAAAGAAAACCAATGCATCTATCTGTTCTTTTGGGTTTGTTGTAAATGTCCGATGATATTAGTCAGTTCCGAGCCAACTTTCAGTCCGATGAAGATATAAAGGAGCGGGATTACTCCGGCACTTAGAAGTGCACCAAATGTTCCCAGGTCGAGGATCCGGTTATCAAGGAACCCTCCTGCCAGGAAAATACCGAGGAGTCCGATCAGGACAAAGGCCACCCCTGAAACGGACTCCACCATTGCAATGATCCGGTGGTTCAGCTTACTTAGCGGGTCGGCTAGCAGGAGCAGTACAAAGGCTGAAGCGATGATCGCCCCTCCCTGAAATCCTCCCCCGGGGGTTAAGTGGCCGTTCACAAACACATAGATCCCCAAAACAAGCATAAAGGGGATCAGGAGCTTGGAGGCCGTGGAAAGAATCTCACTTGCAGGCATCAGCCGGTCGGTCTGTTCAGGCGATTCGGAATGGAACAGGGAAAGAAAAAAGCCGATAATGGCGGCGGTGACAAACAGGATTGTCACCTCCCCAAGTGTGTCAAAACCACGGTAGGTGACAACCACTGCAGTGACCAGGTTGGCTGCGCCCACTTCAGTTGGGCCGTTGGTGGCGTAATGTTCTGCGACAGGACTGAGGGATTCGGCCGGATGCCAGGCGTTCACCAGCGTGAATGCGATTACCGCAAAGGCAGCAAGGACGATCAGGAAGAGGCTATTTCTCAGCATCGTTTCGTTGGATTTTATTCAATACATAAAAAAAGATGATCGTGGTCAATCCGCTTCCAATAGCCGCTTCGGTTAATGCTACATCAGGGGCATCCAGGAGCAGGTATAGAATGGATGCAAAGAGGCTGACGACTCCTGCCGACAGGATTGCCACTTTGAGGTTACGGTGATAGAGAGCGATGAATGCCATGATGAGGATGATGATCCCCAACACGATGCTGATGATAAGGTAGATCATGGCTTGATGGCGTTAGGTTCCTGTTGCTGTTGGTTGTCGTGGCTCAGGTCATCCTGCACGGAATTTTTTGACAGAGAAATTCCCGAACGATGAGCTGCCCTGCTGATGACATGGGAAGAGACAGGGTTGGTGATGATCACAAAGACGATCAGGATCACTAGTTTTCCTGACCAGTTGGGATAGATCAGAGCAATCCCGAACAGGGTAAGCAGGGTTCCCAGCGTGGAGGCTTTTGTCCCCGACTGGATCCGGTTATAGAGGTCGGGCATTCTCACCAGCCCAAGAGATCCCAGAAAAAGGAAGAGAGATCCGATGAGGGTGATACAGGCTCCAATGATGGATAGTGTCTCCATTTACAGGCTTTTTTCAAGAAATTTGGCAATGATGATGACTCCAAGAAAACTCAACAATCCATAAACAATGGCGATGTCGAGGTAAATGATCCGGTTGGCAAACCAGGCAATCAGGGCGATCAACCCGATCGAAGAGATGGTCATGACGTCGAACGAGATAATCCGGTCGAATGTGGAAGGACCCTTTAAAAACCGGAATAATGATAAAAGCATCGACAGCAGGATGACCACTGCGGCGATGATCAGGATAGTATTAACCATAAATGACCTCCAGGTATTTTTCGAATTTACGGACGATATGTTCTGTGGGATCCTCCTGGTCTTTCGTGACTACGTCAATCCAGTGGATATATAAAAATTCATCGGTGATTTCAACCGTAAAAGTACCTGGAGTCAGGGTGATCGAGTTGGCCAGAATCATCCGGCCCATCCTGGATTTCAGTTTTGTTTTTACTTTCACAATACCCGGACGGATGGGAAGTGTAGGAGAGAGAACACGCCAGGCAACATCCAGGTTGGATTTGACGAGTTCGCCTATGAATACAAAGATATAGAGGATGGTGTATATCATAGCTTTGGGGCTAAGATGCAATTCGGTGAAGAGATCCGATTTCCGGGCAAAGAGCAGCGACACCAGGCCGGCAACGATGACTCCGGTGATCACCATCGATGGATCAAAGGTGCTGGTCAGCATCAGCCAGATGGCAATTAATAAAAGAAATGTGACGATCAAATTTTTCGAACGCATTGATATAAATGTATTTACATATTTTATTTTAATCAGATTTTCCGGGTGTAAACTTACAGAGAAAGAGCTGATTAAATCGTTTTCTGCGGATAACATTCGGGTTTATAAACCTGTTTTGAATCGTTAGATTTATTAGCACCA
>JAFGNY010000252.1 GCA_016926765.1 Bacteroidales bacterium
ATTTCCAATCAAACCCGGAAACTGCAATGGCTTGGCTGCCGGATGGCTCTCTCCCATCTGCTGCAGACCCCCCGCATCGGGATCCGCTATGATCCGTTCGGGAAACCTTTTCTGGCCTCAGGCCGGGCCGACATCTCTTTTGCCCATACCGGGAAGCTGGCTGCAGCTATCTGTTCCTCTACCAATAAGGTGGGGATTGACCTGGAACAGGTGAGGGAAAAAATCACCCGGGTAGCTTCCCGGTTTCTCACTCCGGAGGAGCTGGAGATGACATCAGGGAAAGACCACCTGGAGATCATGACCCTCTTCTGGGCAGCAAAAGAGACCCTTTATAAAATCAACGGAAAGCCTGATTTAGATATTCAGTCTGATCTATGTATCGGATCGTTTGATTACCTTTGCCTCCCTGATGGCAAACTCAGCACCCGGATTAGGCGCCCCGTTTCGGAATCGGAAATCCCTGTATCCTACCACCTGCTGGAAGATACGATTCTGACCTGGGCAGCCGTTCCGGTAAACACGTAACAGATGGCAGTATCCCCTGGAAAACAGATGGAAAAAAGAATCCTGGTCCTGGATGGGGCTATGGGAACCATGATCCAGGGCTATCAGCTGGGAGAAGAAGATTTCAGGGGCGACCGTTTCAGGGAATTCTCCGCCAGCCTCAGGGGCAATAACGACCTGTTGGCGCTTACCCAACCACGGATCATCCAGGAGATCCATGAGAAGTACCTGGAGGCCGGCGCTGACATCATCGAAACCAATACCTTCAACGCTAACCGCATCTCCCTGGCCGACTACCGGATGGAGGAGCTGGTCTACGAGATCAACTTTCAGGCAGCCCGTCTTGCCCGGGAAGCGGCTGACCGGTATTCCCGATTCACTCCCGCCAAACCCCGCTGGGTAGCAGGTTCAATGGGACCAACCAACAAAACAGCCTCCCTTTCTCCCACTATGCAGGATCCGGCTTTCCGTGCCGTAACCTTTGAGGATCTCTACCAGGCCTACCGCGAGCAAGCCACAGGCTTGATTGACGGAAAGGTAGACATCCTGATGGTCGAAACCATCTTTGACACGTTGAACGCGAAAGCGGCTCTGGTAGCCATCAGCGATATTCTTGAGGAAAGAAAGATTCAACTCCCTGTCATTGCCTCGGTGACGGTGGCCGATCTTAGCGGAAGAACGCTTTCCGGTCAGACCCTCGAAGCCTTTTTATACTCTGTCTATCATTTCGATCTGTTCGCACTGGGGCTGAATTGTTCCCTCGGAGCCAGGGAACTCCGACCCTACCTGGAGGAGTTTTCACGTATCGTTCCCTTTCCGTTGGTGGTATATCCCAATGCCGGCCTTCCCAACCAGTTCGGAGACTATGATGAAACCCCCGGGGCCATGGCAGGGTTCGTGACGGATTTCCTCGAAGAAGGGTTTGTTAATATCATCGGCGGCTGCTGCGGAACTACGCCGGAACATATCCGGAGACTGGCAGGGTTGGCTTCAGGATACAAACCCCGGCAGATCCCGAAAAAGAGACATGAACTGCGGCTGAGCGGTCTCGAGCCCCTGCTGGTTTACAAGGGGAGCAATTTCATCAACATCGGTGAGCGGACAAACGTCAGCGGGTCGAAAAAATTCGCCCGCCTCATCCGGGAAGAAAAATATGAAGAAGCTCTTTCGGTAGCCCGGCAACAAGTTGAGAACGGCGCTCAGATTATCGACATCAGCATGGATGAAGCCATGCTGGATTCGGAAAAAGCGATGGTGCTTTTTCTTCGCATGCTGGCTTCCGAGCCTGATATCGCAAAAGTTCCCGTGATGATTGACTCATCGTCATGGAATGTCATCGCGTCTGCCCTGACTTGTATCCAGGGGAAGCCCATCGTCAATTCCATCAGTCTGAAAGAGGGCCCGGAGGTGTTCAGGGAGCATGCCCGTTATTTAAAAAAGATGGGGGCCGCGGTTGTGGTGATGGCATTTGATGAAGAGGGGCAGGCAACCACCTTTCAACGAAGGACTGACATTGCCCGACGGGCTTACAATATTCTTACCGGGGAGGTTGGTATCCTGCCCGAAGATATCATCTTCGATCCCAATATCCTCACCGTAGCAACAGGAATCGATGAACATAATACGTATGCCGTTGATTTCATGCGCACCGTGAAATGGATCAAAGAAAACCTTCCCTATGCGCGTGTCACCGGAGGGATCAGTAACCTTTCATTTGCCTTTCGTGGAAACGATCCGGTAAGGGAAACGATGCATTCGGTCTTTCTTTTTCATGCCATTAAAGCGGGGCTCGATATGGGCATCGTGAATGCCGGGAATCTCCCGGTCTATGACGACATTCCGAAAGCCCTGCTGAAGCTGGTTGAAGATGTGATCCTGAACCGGAGAAAAGACGCTACCGAACGGTTAACCGCTTTTGCTCATGCACACCGGAATGAGGAGAAACAGGAGGTTCAGGAACAGGAGTGGCGGACCTATCCCCTTGAAAAGCGACTCTCCTATGCCTTGATCAAAGGGAATCCTGAATTTATCGACCAGGATATAGATGAAGCGCTCGTGCATTATCCACAGGCGCTCCAGATCATTGAAGGTCCACTGATGGACGGGATGAATCATGTGGGAGAGATGTTTGGCGCCGGAAAAATGTTCCTTCCCCAGGTGGTGAAAAGCGCCCGGGTTATGAAAAAAGCGGTTGCCCGGCTGGAACCGGTAATCGAAGCCGGGAAGGCCGGAGGAACTATCGCTTCCCGCAGCGCCGGGAAAATCCTGCTGGCAACGGTCAAGGGAGATGTCCACGACATCGGGAAAAATATTGTGGGAGTGGTGCTGGGATGCAACAATGTGGAGGTGATCGATCTGGGCGTGATGGTTCCTGCTGAGAAGATCCTCCGGGAAGCCGTCGCACGGGAAGTCGATGTAATTGGTCTTTCGGGTCTGATCACCCCTTCGCTCGAAGAGATGATTCATGTGGCCAGGGAGATGCAGCGCAACGGAGTGCCCATTCCTCTCCTGATCGGTGGAGCCACTACCTCAGAGATCCATACGGCTGTGAAAATTGAACCGAACAGCGCATCCCCCGTGATCCATGTCAGGGATGCTTCCAAAGCCGTTGGTGTTATACGGAACCTTCTTTCATCTGATCAGCGGGACGCCTATATTGAGTCGATCCGGCAGAACTACCTGAATCTCCGGATGCAACACGAGAACAAACACACGAAAATGAATTTCACGTTATCTGAAGCCAGGAAGAACCGGTTGAAAATCGACTGGGATGCTTATTTTATCCCGAAGCCCCAGATGACAGGGAATATGGTTTTCTATGATTTTCCGCTTCATGAAGTCCGTGACTTCATTGACTGGACCTTTTTCTTTCATGCCTGGAAACTCAACGGGAAATATCCCGCTATCCTGGAAGATCCTGTTAAAGGAGAAGAGGCGCGAAAACTTTTCAACGATGCCATTCATATGCTGGATGATATCATCAGCAAGAAAATGTTACTGGCAAAAGGGATCATCGGGCTCTATCCCTGTAACTCCATTGGCGACGACATAGAGATCTACAGGGATGATAAACGCAAAGTGACCGTGACAACCCTTCACTTCCTCCGCAACCAGGAGCAAAAGGAGGGAGGCCGGCCAAACCTTTGCCTGGCCGATTTCGTCGCACCCAGGGAAACAGGAATCGTCGACTATATGGGAATCTTTGTCGTAACGGCCGGCCTGGGTGTAAAAGAGTGGGTACAACAGTACGAACAGGAACTTGATGATTACCAGGCTATTCTCATCAAGGTACTCGCCGACAGGCTGGCAGAAGCCTTTGCCGAGAAACTGCATCAGCAGGTGAGGAAAGAATTCTGGGGGTACGCCAGAGAAGAGGATCTGGATATTCACTCGACCCTGCGCGAAGGGTACCAGGGCATCCGTCCGGCGCCGGGCTATCC
>JAFGNY010000035.1 GCA_016926765.1 Bacteroidales bacterium
AACAGCTTCACAGTTGATTTCAGTTTTATCTGGGATTTTGCCCCGGGAAGCCAGGTGTCGGTGGTTTGGAAGAATGCGATCTATACACAGGATGATCAGATCGACTATCAGTTTTTCAGAAACCTCACCGGCACTTTGGGATCACCTGCTTCCAACAGCTTCTCCATCAGGTTCCTGTATTATATCGATGCCATGTATTTTAAGAAAAAGAAGAAGACGCATTAACGCATCATCATGTATATCTATGGAAATCAGGAGAGCGGAATAGTGAAGATAAATGTACTGCCCTTCCCCTCTTCACTTTCTACCCAGATTTGACCGCCGTAAGTATCGATGAACTCTTTGCAAAGAACTAAACCCAGACCAGTCCCGGTCTCATTAGAGGTTCCTTTTCGATGAAACCCGGAATCAATCCTGAACAGAGAACCAAGATCTTTTGCTGAGATACCAACTCCATGATCAATAACCGCTATTCCAATAAAACCCTGAAGTATCCGGTCCGATTCAGTTGAACTTAGCGTATGTACTCTAACTGAACCTCCTGGTAATGAGAATTTTATTGCATTGGAGATCAGGTTTCGAAGAATCGTTTTCAGCATATTCTCATCACTGTAAACAAGCGTGTTATGAGGAATTTCGATGGTCAGGTCAATTTTCTTTTTTTCTGCAGATAATTTATTGACACGAACAATCTCAAATGCTAACAGACCGACATCCAACGATTCGGGCTTGAATTCAATGCCTCCTAATTGAATTCTTGACCAGTCCAGAAGATTTTCGAGCAACTTATAGACATTGGTCAAACCCTCTACAATCCGATCGATAAATTGCAAATGCTGCTCGGGAGTTAAGTCATGGTAATCACTTTGCAATAACCTTGAGAATCCTAAAATCGCGTTAAAAGGGCTTTTCAAGTCATGGGAGATGAGGGAGAAAAATTTATCTTTGCTCGTGTTCATATCCATGAGTTTACTCTCAGATTCTCTCAATCGTTTTTCCACAATGCTTCTCTGATTTGACTCCAGGTCCAGCTGATCGAGCATCTGGTTCAGGGAGAGAGCAATTGATCCGATTTCATCATGCGAGAATACAGGCAACCTCTCCTTCAGATTTCCGGAAGCACGGTTGATAATAACCCCTTGCATAGCAGAGGCAGGACGAAGAATGTACGTGCGAATAATGAGAAAAGTAAAAAAGGCGATCAGGAATGTAGAACATGCCAACCCAATTGTCATGAATAAAACAGCGTGGAACAAGTCCACCATAAGAGCACTCACATCAAGCTCTACAAGTAATGCTCCATTGCCAATAAGTCTTGTATTTCCCTGCGGCCATGTTACTTTAAAGGATGTAATATAAATAAAGGAATTTTCAGCACGTTTTTCATATTTATATCCTTTGGTGGATGCTAACGATTCAAGTAAATACGCATGATCGGGAATTTGAGAAAGTGATGAAACCCTCTTATCCACCCACTGAACACGGGAAGAAGCAAACACCTCTGGCGGGTCTCCGGTAATAGCTACAATCAGGTTAACCTCCCGTTCAAGGTTCAGCGTCGTAACCAGTCGTTGTATCTGACGGGGATCCTGTGATGCATCGCAAGTATAAATAATAGTGCTCGCAATGGTTTCCGCACGCTTCCTGATTTCATTCTCAAACGAATTAATCAGGTAGTGATGGGCTATCCAAAAAAGAATGAAAAACACGACAAGGGAAAAAGAAATCAGTGGGATAAGCAATTTAAGTTTCAGAGAAATCCTCTGCATAAATTGAGGAAGTCTACTCATTCTCGGTCAGGTTTGATAAAGCTAATGTAACAGGCTGATCACTTATGATATGATTCATGTCGATATCACGCCTGATCACTCCGGTCTCTTTCAGAACTTCCATCGCAGTTGTTGCAGCTTTCAATAACTGGCCCTTATCAGAAAAATACTGATACTGGTTCTCCAGTGGCTCCACGGACATCCCGGCATAGGCTTCCTGCAATTCGTTTACCGACAGCTGTTCATGATCGGCGATCACAGGGAGCGCCTCGTCAGGATGCTCTCTTGTATAACGAATTGCCCGGTTGAAAACATGGATCATCTTCGCCAGATCCGTACACCTGGCGTCAATAAATGATGCATCTGCCATCAGTACATCAACAATATAGCCCGGTATCTGAGTGCTGTTAAACAGGATGTTGGCGTTTCCTTTGTTCAGTACTTTCATTGAAGTTGGAGGATAGGTACAGATGGCATCCACTTCCTGCATCTCAAAACTATCTTCCATCCCATTCTGAGCTATGGGAACAAGTGTCACCTCAGAAAGAGCCATATGGTTCTGCTTCAGCGCCAGATTAATTGTTAACAGATCCAACGAGGCAGGTTCCACCCCCACCCTCTTCCCTTTAAGATCAGGGATTGCCCGGATTGGGTTTCTCCCAAGAATGACATCGGCCCCATTCGAAAAATCAGTTACAAAGAAAGCCTGCGGTGATCTGTTGGAAGATTCACATATGATCAATAATTCAACAATGGTTCCGGCAACCACATCGATCTGCCCGCGTTCAAAAGCACGCCTCGAATCGCTCAGGGATACGAAATCGAAAAGCTGGATATTCAACCCTTCATCCTTAAAAAATCCTT
>JAFGNY010000253.1 GCA_016926765.1 Bacteroidales bacterium
ATCGGACTGGTGGTCTTCAGCGGGGAGAGTTTTACACAATGCCCGCTTACAATAGATCACTCCGTCCTAAGAAACCTCTTTAAGGATGTGAAAAGTGGTATGATCGAAGATGGCACGGCGTTGGGTGACGGACTGGCAACCGCGATCAGCCGGTTGAAAGATAGCAAAGCCGTCAGCAAGGTGATCATCCTCCTGACCGATGGCGTGAACAATATGGGAGCGATCGATCCTCGCTCGGCAGCGGAAATTGCGAAACTTTTCGGTATCAGGATCTACACCATCGGGGTGGGTACGATAGGGATGGCCCCCTATCCGGTTCAGACTCCTTTTGGCATGAGCACGCAGAATATGGAGGTGAAAATTGACGAACCTCTTCTCCAGGAGATCTCAGACCTGACCGATGGCCGGTACTTCCGGGCGACAAGCAACGCCAAACTCCGGGAAATCTACCAGGAGATAGATAAACTCGAGAAATCAAAAATTGACGTGACGGAGTTCAAACGGAAAAATGACGAATATATCCCACTGGTCCTGATCGCCCTGGCCTTGTTTGGGATCGAGATGTTTTTGAGGTATGTGGTTTTAAAGAATATTCCCTAGGGGAGGGGAGTTAAGTGATTGGAGATAGGAGATTGGAGATGTTGGAATTTGGGTTTTGGATTTTGAAATTTGTTTGTTGAGATTTGCGATTTTGGATATAAGATGTAAAATATCAAGTGACGATTAAATGATTATTTGTAATTTCTCATTCCTCATTCTTAATTGACCCTGATGTTCCGCTTTGCCCATATAGATTACCTCTACCTGCTAGCCCTGATCCCGGTCTTTATCGGATTTTTCATCTGGCTGATCGTTTGGAAGAAGAAGGCGTTGCAGCGGTTCGGGGAGCTTCCTGTGATTGGTCAGCTCCTGCCGGATATGTCCAATTCGAAGCTTGTGCTGAAGTTTGTCCTGATGATGACTGCCTGGGGATTGCTGGTGTTTGTATTGATCGGACCGCAAACAGGATCCAAGCTGGAAAATGTCCAGCGAAAAGGGATTGACCTTATCATTGCCCTCGATGTCTCCAACTCCATGCTGACCCAGGATATCAAGCCTTCCCGGATAGAACGGGCGAAACAGTCCATCAGCCGGTTGATCGACAAACTGGAGGGAGACCGGATCGGGATCATCGTTTTTGCCGGGAAAGCCTATACCCAGCTACCGATCACAACAGACTACGCGGCTGCGAAGCTCTTTATCTCAACAATCAACCCCGGAATGATCCCCACGCAGGGAACGGCTATCGGGGAAGCAATTGAGATGGCGATCAATTCGCTGAATGATTCAAAACGGAACAAAGCGCTGGTGATCATCAGTGACGGGGAAGACCATGAAGGAAATGTATTGGAGCAGGCTGAGCGTGCCGCAGCCAAAGGGATCAGCATCTATACCATCGGGATGGGTTTGCCCGAAGGAGGACCAATACCGGAATACAATGGCGACCTGATGGTCGGGTTTAAAAAAGACAGGGATGGGAATCCCATTGTAAGTCAGCTCGATGAGACCCTCCTGCAACAGATAGCCACCATCGGGAAAGGTCTCTACGTACGCGCAACGAATTCGGAGACAGGGTTGAACAAGATATTTGATGACATCAATGCGATTCAGAAATCGGAGATCGAAAGCAAACAGTTTTCAGATTACGAAAACCAGTTTCAGTATTTTCTTGCGATTGCCCTAATCCTCCTGATCCTGGATTTGTTTATTTTTGAACGGAAAACGTTTTGGATGAAGAATATAAAACCGTTTGAAACGAGGTCATGAGGTCATGAGGAATGAATTGCCGTTGGCTTTAGCCGACGGGTTTAGAGGGCGAGGTAACATCGGGCTTCAGCCCCAAAAAATAAATAAGCGAAAAGCGAAAAGCGAAAAGCAAACAGCGAAAAGCGAATAGCAATGAACAAACTGATAACCATTGTATTAATTTTAACCACTCTTTCATCGTTTTCCCAGAAGGAGAACCGGTACATCCGCGAGGGGAACAGGAGCTTTGAGAAGGGCGATTTCTCCAATGCGGAGAAGGATTACCGGAAAGCGCTGGAGGTCAACAATGAGTCGGCGAAAGGGCAATTCAACCTCGGAACGGCCGTTTATAAGGAGAAGAATTTTGAGGAGTCGGCCAATATTTTTGCCGGCCTCAGCGAGAAAAACTCCGGGAAAACGGAAAAAGCAGAGGTGTTCCATAACCTGGGAAACTCTCTCCTTGAAGGAGAGCAATACGAGAAAAGCATTGAAGCATATAAACAGGCGTTACTGAATAACCCCGGCGACGTGGATTCAAAATATAACCTGGAGTATGCCCGGATGAAACTCAAACAACAGCAGCAACAGCAGCAGCAAAATAAGGATAACAAGGATCAGAAAGACCAGGAAAAACAAGACCAGGAAAAACAGGATCAGCAACAAAACCAGGATCAGCAGGATCAGCAGAAACAGCCCCCAAAACCCAATAAAATCTCCAAAGAGGATGCCGACCGCATGCTCGAAGCGATGAAGAAAGATGAGAAAAAGACCATGGAGAAGGTTAAGAAACAGAAAGCAAAAGCGGTGGTGGTGGGGATTGAGAAGGACTGGTAACAAGCGGACAAGCGGACAAGCGGACAAGTGGACAAGCGGACGAGCGGACAAGAATGAGGAATGAGGAATGATGCGCGAAAAAATTACAAAATACAAAATATCAAATCATAAATAAAATCCAATATCCAATATCCAAAATCCAATATCCAAATCGACAACCGACAATCGACAATCGACAACGTGAAACCCTTTTTCCTCACCGGCCTTGTGCTCGTTCTCTTCTCCTCCGGACTGTTTAGCCAGGAGGTAGAGTTTACTGGGGCGGTGAAACCTGTTGTGGCGGTGGGGGAGACCTTTAACCTCACGTATACGGTGAATGCCCAGGGGGAAAATTTCAGAGGGCCAAGAATACCGGGATTTACGCTTCTGACGGGCCCGAATACCTCCACCACCTCCAGCATCCGGTCCATTAACGGACGGACCTCAATGACCATCACCTACACCTATTCTTACATCCTGCAGGCGACACGGGAAGGGACATTTACTGTGCCCGCGGCTTCTGTAACGGTGGATGGGAAAGTCTACCAGTCGAATACTTTGTCGATCGAGGTACATGCAGGCGGAACTTCTGTACAACAACAGGGACAGGGAAACAGGACAGGAGGACAACAACCTTCCGATGCTTCCGGAGTTCAATCCGATGCGAAGGATGTCTTCCTGAAAGCGTATGTCAGCAATGACAATCCTTTTCAGGGTGAGGGAACCATGGTGACTTACAAATTGTTTACGAAAGTTCCTATCGCCCAGATCTCGATCAGCAAACTTTCCTCGTTTCAGGGTTTCTGGTCGCAGAACATGCTGAAGGATAATGAACGGTTTCCCCAATACAATCAGACTATCGACGGAGAACAATATGTGGTAGCCGAGATCCGGAAAATTGCTCTGTATCCACTGAAAAGTGGCAAGTTGCAGATTGACCCCCTTGAAGTGGAATGCGTTGCTCAGGTAAAGAGGCAAACGCGTCAGCGCACCGGAGATCCTTTTTTCGATGATTTTTTCAACAACAGCTTTTTCTCCTCTTCCTATGCCACGGTGGAGAAGACCCTGAAATCAAATCCCCTGACCATCCAGGTGAAACCACTTCCACAGGCTAACAAACCCGCTGACTTCAGTGGGGCAGTGGGTGCTTTTACCTTTCGTTCCGAGATCGATCAAACAACTGTGAAAGCGAATGAACCGGTCACGGTGAACTATACAATCTCAGGCACTGGTAATATCCAATTAATTGAACAACTGGATATTACATTTCCGCCTGATTTCGAGACCTACGACCCGAAAGTCACCAGCGATTACAAAACCACTGCGTCCGGCGTGACCGGGATGCAGTCGTTTGAATACCTCGTCATTCCCCGTAAGCCGGGACACTTTACCATCAATCCGGCGACCTTCAGCTATTTTGATCTGGCGAAAAAACAGTACATCACCTTCACCTCTCCTGCTTATGAACTTACCGTTGAAAAGGGAAGCGGAGAATCCGGTGTGATGACCTATACCGGAGCCAACAAAGAGGAGATTAAATACATTGGCAGTGATATCCGTCATATCGACAGCCAGCCTTTTAAACTCCGGAAAGCGGGATCCGGTTTTATGGGTTCATGGAGGTATATCCTCGCTCTTCTGATCCCCCTGGTTCTGTTTATCGGGTTGTTGATCTTTTTACGGAAACGGAGTGAGCGACGAAGTGATGTCTTGCTCATGAAGAACCGGAAAGCCACCCGGGTTGCCAGGAAGCGGCTGAAAAAAGCGGCTCTGTTCCTGAAAGAGAAACAGGAAGCGGAGTTTTACGAAGAGATCTCCCAGGCTCTGTGGGGCTATCTGAGTGATAAGTTTGGGATTCCGCGGGCCGACCTTTCGATCGATTCGGTAAGGGGAGTCCTGAAAGGAAAACAGATCAACGAAGAGAGTCTCGATCAGTTCACCGCTACCCTCAACGATACCGAATTTGCCCGCTTTGCCCCGGGCGACAAGGTGCTGAAGATGGATGAGATCTATGGGAAAGCGCTCGAGATCATTGAGAAGATAGAACGGGAATTACGCTAATTGAGAATTAAGAATTGAGAATTGAGAACGGAGATATGGAAAAGCGAAAAGCGAAAAGCGAAAAGCGAAAAGCGAAAAGCGAAAAGCGAAAAGCGAAAAGCGAAAAGCTGACAGCCCACTGGAAGCCCATCCTCATTACGTTTTTTATGCTGTTTACCGTGGCCTTCAGCCTTGCTCAGGATCCGCAGCAACTGGTAGCTGACGGGAATAAAGCCTATTCCGAAGGCCTGTATACCGATGCGGTTTCACTCTACAACCAGGTAGTGGAGGCAGGGTATGAAGCGCCGGAACTCTATTATAACCTGGGCAACGCCTATTTTAAGCTCAACGACCTTCCGCATGCAATCCTCTGGTATGAACGGGCACACCGTCTCGATCCAGGAAATGAGAACATTCGCTTTAACCTGAATGTCGCCAACAACAAGATCGCAGATAAAATTGACCCTCTGCCGCTTCTGTTCTATATCCGATGGTATCAGTCGGTGGTTGCCCTCTTCCCTGTCAATACGTGGGCTGCTCAAACGATCCTGTTTTTCATCCTGACCCTTGCCTGCATCACACTCTATTTCGGATCCCGCAGGCTGATTCTCCGGAAAACAGGCTTCTGGGCCGGAATCCTCTTTCTTCTTCTCACCCTTTTCACTCTTCTCTTCTCTGTTTCGGGTTACCAGAAGATGACAGGCATTCATGAAGCCATTGTCTTCGATCCTACGATTACCGTGAAGAGTTCTCCCGATGAAAAAAGTATCGATCTCTTCGTGCTTCATGAAGGGACAAAGGTGCAGCTCATCGACAAAATCGGAACCTGGTACGAAGTACGTATCGCCAACGGAAGCGTTGGCTGGCTGCCGGAAGAAGCGCTCGAGGAGATTTGATTTCGAACCGGTGCATGGTCATCGGTCATTGGTCATTAGGGTCATTAAGGAAATTAAGGAAATTAAGGAAAAAACTATCATTTCCCTTTTCCGCTCGTCCGCTTGTCCGCTTGTCCGCTTGTCCGCTTGTCCGCTTGTCCAGCATCATTGCATTTTCCTCGACCATCTCCGGGAGTTCATAGATAAAAAATTTTTGCAGAATTAACTTTTTACGTTATATTTGTTGGTTTAAACGGAAACCCTTGACATCATTAGAACAGATAAAATCGAAATAGATCAAATAACTAAAACCAGGGATATGAAAAACAGACTTTTACCATTTGGCTTGCTTGTGTTATTTCTCGGATTCTCGTGCTGCCTGATTTCTGCTGCTACTTATGCAGCAACACCCGATAAAAACACGCCAGATCAGCCCTCTGATGTGCGGATGCAAAAGATCCGGAGCAACCAGGTTACAGGGATTGTCAATCCTGCTGATGTACTGTCTGCCAGATACCAGCTTTCGTTGCTGCAACAGAAGTCAGCCACTTCACTCGGACTCAACTGGATGCATGTCGGGCCAACCAATTACTCAGGTCGTTCCCGGGTTGTACTATTTGACAATCAGGACTCCGAAGGTCTCACCATCTATACCGGAGGCGTTACCGGGGGTGTATATAAATCAGCCAACAAAGGATTGACATGGCATGCCCTAAATACAGGATCCACTGAAATTCTTCGGGTGGCATCCATGGCTCAAACGCCCGCAGGAACCCTCTATGTGGGGACGGGAGAGTATTATTACGGAGGTGGCGCATTTATGGGAACCGGACTCTACCGGTCCGTCGATGGCATGAATTTCACTCTGGTCCCCGGAACACAACCCATCCTGAACGACCCCTTATCTAACTGGGCTTTTATCATTAAACTGGCTTGCGATCCCAACAGCGGCCGTCTGTTTGCCGCCACCAGTGCCGGGATCAAGTATTCTGATGATGGCGATACCTGGACAAGCCTGATGACAGGGATGGCGATTGACGTGACGGTTGGAACCGATGGGACGGTACTTTTCGTGGTTGACAATCATGTGTATATTGCACCAGGTGGAAACCTGGGAAACATCACAGATCTTTCTACAGGAGATGAAGGGATGCTTCCTGTCAATGATGCCGGCTGGACAAACCTGGCCATTGCTCCTTCCGATCCCGGTGTGATGTATGCAAGCATTGCAAAACTTTCCGATGAGTTCCTGCTTGGCGTTTTCCGTTCGGAAGACGGAGGAGCCACCTGGTCACTGATCTTCCCCCCCAATCCTACCTACGAACCATTCTTTGGAAACGGAAGCTACAGCAATGTGATTGAAGTATTTCCCAATGATCCGGATAAGGTGCTGCTTGGCGGAGCAAACGGATGGTTTGGAAGAAAATACCAGCCAACCGGTTATTTCGACTGGCAGGTGGTCTCATTTGCCTTTCTCTTCAATGATCCCAACGTGATTCCTGCCACGCCTCCATTCCATCACGATTATGCTTTCCGCCCGGGAAACTCAGCCGAATTTGCTATTGCAACGTCCAATGGAATCTCCATCGGAAAATATCTCGGAGCGGAATTCGAATACCAGACAAGCAATAAAAACCTGACGACAGCGCAATTCAATTCCGTGGCAATGACCCGGCTGGATACCTGGGTCATGGGTGGTGGCGTTGGAGTTGGAACAGAGCTTTTCAACGCCGTTCCCCAGAATGCTCCAACCGACGGCTACATCCCGCCAACCACTTTTTGGAACGGCACCTTTGGCCAATGGTCCCAGTTGAAGCCCGACTATATCTTTTTCTCCGGAACCGGTTTCTTTGCAGGTGGCGTTGAACCCTATGTGCGTTCAGAAGACCTCGGCGAAACTGCCGCTCTCAGTTTCCTCGGAGCAATTACCAGCTCCCTCACAGATTATCTCCCCACAGCCTTGTGGGAGACCACTGAATTCCCGTATTCTCAGGATACAGTCTGGCTTTATGCCCGTCAGGGTACCATTGAAGCCGATTCTACCGTATTAATGGAAAGCATGAATTGTTATGAGTGTACTTTCGAATACACGGTTCCTACAACGATAGTGGAAGGGGATAGCCTGCCCGTGATTGATCCCTATCACTCCCGCTTCTTTATCTATGGTACGTCAACCGGTCGTTCCGGAGTCTATATGACCCAGGATGCCATCAAATTCTATAAAGTTCCGAACTGGATCCAGGTTGCGGAGACGAGTGGAGATGTCCTGACCAGCATGGCGTTGTCGAGCGACCTGAACTACTTGTGGGCAGGTACCGAAACAGGCAAGCTTTACCGGATCTCCAACCTCACACTCGCTCTCGACTCGGTGACCGGAAGCGTGCTCAGCAACTACTGCATCGTGTCAACAGATGTTTTTGAATACCCGGAGATGGCCGGAAGGTATATCACCAACGTGGCAATTGATCCGAATAACGACGACAATGTGATGGTTACCCTTGGTAACTACGGAAACCAACATTATGTCTATGTTGCTGAGAACGGACTCGATTCACTGCCTGCATTTGTCTCTGCCCAGGGAAACCTCCCCGGCATGCCTGTCTTTGACGGACTTTTTGAGATGCATGGAGAAGGAAGAGCAGTGATCGGCACCGACATGGGTGTTTTTACGACAGCCAACGTGTTTGCCGGATCACCTGATTGGGCTCAGGATCTCAATGGAATGGGGGATCTGCCGGTAACCGACCTGCAACAGCAAACCTGGGAGCACTACAGTGTTCAGAATACCGGGTACATTGCGGCTGCCACCTATGGAAAAGGCCTTTATTACGATACCACCTATTACATACCGGTTGGAATCGATCCCGGCCAGTCTCCGGGAGATCAAGCAGGCATCCAGCTTCAGATCCACCCGAACCCTGCGAAAAACCTGATTTACATAACCTATACCCTGTCAGAGTCTTCCCCGGTGGTTGCCACTGTTTACGACCTTACCGGCCGGTTGGTATCAACCAGCTCATTCGGAACACAACTCAGTGGCACGCATACCTCTGTTCTCAATATAAACGCGTTGCCCGGGGGCACTTATATTGTGAGGGTGAACCAGGCTTATGGGAAAGTGGTGAAGACCAATTAAGAATTAAGAATTAAGAGTTAAGAATTAAGAATTAGAATTCAAAGATCATACGATATGAAAAAAGCTTTATTCCTTCTACTATTTGCAGCGGTTAATCTTGCATTGGCAGCACAAACGCTGGTTTATACGCCTGAACTGAAGAGTCCTGCGAACAATGCAACAGGCCAGATGCCGGATGTCGTACTTAGCTGGTACGCCGTTACAGGATCGCTGACGCTACAATATCAGTTACAGATGGATACCAGTATGAATTTTAACTCTCCGCTGCTGATCGACCATACTCAAACCCTGATTACCGGTTACCAAACCGCCAACCTGCTTTTCAACACTACTTACTATTGGCGGGTCAGGGCAATCGATGGAGGCACTTCTGCCTGGTCGGAGGTGTGGAACTTTACCATTTTCAACACGGTAGACCTGTCGAAACCCTCTAACGATGCTGAAGATCAGGAATCTAATGTGAATCTTGAATGGAAGACCAAAATTGGAAGCGTGAACCTCTCGGGAGTCACTTTTTATAATTATCAGGCCGATACCAGCATGAACTTTGATTCGCCGCTTCTGGTTCAGGGAACGGTC
>JAFGNY010000036.1 GCA_016926765.1 Bacteroidales bacterium
AAAGACAACAGAAATCCCAGAAAAAAGATATTCACCGTAAAGCCGCGAAGAGGTAAAGTCCGCCAACTAATTCCCCCTTGAAAAAAACTGATCTTCACCATCTTAAAAATCATTTTTCTATTTGCACTTTACCTCTTGTCCGCTCGTCCGCTTGTCGACTCGTCCGCTTTTCTAAAAGCCAGTGCTCCAGTCGGACAAGCCTCCACGCAGGCTCGAGCTGTTTTTTCCAACCCCTCCTGCAACGTTTTGCTGAACGGAACGGTGATCCGCACATCGAAACCTCTTCCCACAAATGCCAGTCCGAGTGGTTCTCCCTCTTTTTGGGTGATCTCCACGCACAATCCGCAACGGATACATTTTTCAGGCTCGTATACCACCAGATCATGCTGCAGATTTCTTGTAAGCTGGTTTCTTTCCGGAGCGACAAACCTTTTCCGGTCGGCACCGTATTCGTCTGCATAAATTCTCAACTTGCAGGTAAGGGGTTTTCGGCAGTCGCAATGCATGCATCTCGCAGCTTCATGGATAGCTTCAACATACGAAAATCCAGAAAGATATCCGTTAGCCGGATCGGTTCGGTTTATCGGTGAGGCCTCCTGCATATATTCCCGCTGTTCTTGTTCCTTCAGGGGCCCAAACGCTGAATTAAAGTGAGGTTTTCTTCTGATTCCTTCGTTTCCACGGAGGAAGGCATCCGCTTCCAGTGCGGCTTTTTTTCCCTGTGCAACAGACCTTACAGCAAGCAGTTGCTCGGTGATGATGCTCCCGCACCCAAACACTCCTGGGATCCCGGAAGCAAAGTTTTTCCTGTGGATCACCGAATCTTTTTCCAGCATTGGCAGGTCAAAATCCTCCACAGGGTTCTCCTCCCTGAAACCGGTTGCCAGGATCACAGCATCAAACTTTGGAAGGATCTCACGTTGCCATATCTCGCGGGTGACCGGATAATTCAAACTGAATGTTCCTCCCAGTGTACGGATGGCATCAATATCGGCCTCGAGCATCTCAACAGGCAGAAGGTCCCGGGGGATGCCGTATCGCAATGTACCTCCGGCTTCATGATTCTTATCAAAAAGCACGCATTCGTATCCGCTTCTGAGGATATAAAATGCGGCTGCCAGTCCGGCCGGCCCGGTGCCAACGACAGCAACACGTTGTCCGCTTTTATCGGGTGCTGGTGAGAGGCCTGCACTTCGGATGACCGGATCCTGAGCGGTAAACCGTTTCAGCAGGCAGATAGACACCGGTTCATCAACGCTTTTTCTCCGGCACGCCTTTTCGCAGGGAGCCGGGCAAATATATCCAAGCACCAACGGAAGAGCAATCTCTTCCCTGACAACATGAAGCGCTTCTTCTATCCTTCCGGCAGCAGTCAGCCTGTTCATCAGCGGAATATTCATGAATGCAGGGCAGGAGAGGCGGCAGGGAGCTTCACAGTCGCCCACATGATCGCTCAGCAGCAGTTCCAGCGCCTCTTTTCTTGCACCCCTCACTTCTTCGGAAGAGGCATCCAGGTGCATTCCATCGGTAACAGGCATCGCACAGGAGGGGAAGAGAATTCCTTTATCGAGATCTTTCACCAGGCATACCATGCATGAAGGATGGTTATGGTATCCGGGAAGATAGCACATGGAAGGGATCCGGATCCCGGCTATTTCAGCAGCCTGAAGGACGGTCATGCCTTTATCGATATCCAGGATAATATGATCGATCGTGATTCTCATGGGTCAGGTGATCAGAATGGCATCTTCGGGGCAAACCTGTCGGCAGATATCGCATTTGATGCATTTTTCCTGATCGATAATATGTTTTTCGTATGGTTTGTATTCAATGGCGTCCGACGGACATCGCTGAGCGCACATGGTACAGCCAATACACTTATCTGAGATGGTGTAGCTGATCAGAGAAGTGCATTTTCCGGCCGGGCATCTGCCTTGCAAATGTGCCTCATACTCTTCCCTGAAATAAATCAGGGTAGAGAGTACCGGGTTTGGTGAAGTTTTCCCAAGTCCGCACATACTCCCCTTTTTTATGGAGGCGGCAAGATGTTCCAGCGTGTTGAGATCTTCCGGAATTCCCTTGCCATTACGGATCTTTTCCAGCAACTCCAGCATCCGTCTCGTCCCGATCCGGCAAAAAGTACATCGACCGCATGACTGTCCCTGGGTAAAGGATAAAAAATAGTACGCGATATCCACCATGCAATCGGTTTCATCAAGCACAACCATCCCTCCCGATCCCATCATGGCACCCACCTCTGTTAGTCCTTCAAAATCAATGGTGAGATCGGCCAGGGAAGCCGGGATGCATCCCCCGGAAGGGCCGCCGATCTGAACCGCTTTGAATGCTTTCCCTCCGGTAATCCCACCGCCGATCTCTTCAACGATCTTACGGATGGTGATCCCCATTGGAACTTCGATTAATCCTCCCCGGTTCACCTTGCCTGCCAGGGCAAAGACCTTGGTTCCCCTGCTACCGTTGATACCGATCCGTGCAAACGTATCCCCTCCCTTCCGAATGATCCACGGGATGAATGCAAACGTCTCGGTGTTATTCACCAGGGTGGGTTTTCCGTTAAAACCCCTGACGGCAGGATATGGGGGCCGGATACGCGGCAATCCCCTGTTCCCTTCGACAGAGGCGATCAGCGCGGTCTCTTCTCCGCAGACGAAGGCACCTGCTCCTTCAAAGATCCGGATATGAAACGAAAATCCGCTCCCCAGGATATCCGTCCCAAGGAAGCCGGATTGCCTGCACTGTTCAAGCGCTGCGTTCACACGGCTCACTGCCAGGGGATATTCGGCACGGATGTAGAAGATCCCCTCCATGGCTCCTGCAGCAAATCCGGCAATGATCATTCCTTCAATCACCCGGTAAGGATACGATTCGAGGATCATCCGGTCCATGAATGCCCCCGGATCCCCTTCATCCCCGTTACAGATGACGTATTTGATATCGGCTTTCTGATCTTTAACGAGCTGCCATTTTGTTCCGGTAGGGAAACCCGCACCACCCCGGCCACGCAGACCACTTTTTATCATAGTGTCAATCACTTCCTGCGGAGTATAGTTGCTCAGGCATTTCGTCAGGGCTTCAAATCCACCGGTCTGCTTATATTCTCCGAGGTCAGTCGGTCGTATGACACCCCGGTTCTCCGTTGCTATAGTTATCTGGGGATCAAGAAATTCAGCGATTGGAGTCATCCGATCTTCCACCTGGAACCGCCTGAAGGACAACGGTGTTCCATCCCGTAACATCTTTTCAAAGAGGCCGACAACCTGAACTTTCATCCGGTTGATGATCCCTTCGGGCCGGAAGTGGCTCAGCACTATATCCCTGACCTCTTCGGGCCTGATCTTTGTATAATAGGCTGCCTCTTCTCCTGGCTTCACCACCTCCAGAACCGGAACCTGATGGCAGATCCCAACACAGCCAACCTGCTTCACCTTTACATGAATGTGTGCATCTGCCAGGGTTTTTTCAAGCGCTGTTTTAACCTCGGAACTTCCACTGGCAATGCAGCAGGAACCAAGTCCGATACGGATCTCTCCCTGGTTTGTTGGCGCGTTGATTTTCTCTGGTATTTCCTCCTGCTGGTTAGCCGCCTTGCTGAGCAGAAAATCCTGCAGGATTTCACCTGCTTTTTCCGGAACCACCTGTCCGTAAGTAACTGAATCGATCCGGATGACAGGAGCAATGGTACAACAACCCAGGCAGGCAACCTTTTCAATGGTAAAGAGGCCCTGGCTGTCGGTATCCTCCGCTCCCTGCAGCTTCAGTTCACGATAAAAAGCATCGTAAACACGAAGGGCTCCTTTCACATGACAGGCGGTGCCTGTACAGATCCTGATGCGGTGCTTCCCGGCTGGCTGATGACGGAACTGACCATAAAAGGTGGAAATCCCGGTGATATGCGACGGGGAGATCCCGGTGGCGAAGCTAATCCTCTCCAGCGCTTCTCCGGGGAGATAATGAAATTCCTCCTGGACGGCCTGCAAGATAGGGATGATTGCTTCGGCGGTCTTTCCCCGATCCGCGACAATCCGGTCTACGAAATGGATGATATTTTCTTTCTTATTTCCCAATACAGTACAAATTCTGATCTCCCCTGATATAGATCTTTCCACCGGCAAAAGCGGGAGTGCACACAGATCCTTCGCCCAGTACCGGTTCGCTAACTGATGTGAACACTTTATCCGCCTTGAAAATATGCATCACCCCTGTTTTATCCATCAGGTAAACCCTGTCATCGACCAAAACCGGTGATGCATACGTATTGTTTTCCAACTCCTTGATCCAGTATTCCTTCCCAGTCTTGGCATCGTAACAGACTATCACACCATAACTTGTTACCAGGAACAGGTACTTGTCATTTGCGACAGGACTTGGAATATCAGACATGTAATCGGTTGTTTCCCAGGGTATTTGTGGAGTATCCCCCAGTCTGATTGCGACAGTTTTTGCATATTCATTTGTGGCAAATAGCATCCCGTTGGCATAGGCTGCGGAGGCTCCGATCTCGCCGAAGATACAATCGATTTTCCAGAGTTCTTTACCTGTTGCCGGATGATATGCCGCTACACAGGGATCGGCAACAAGGATCAGCTCCAGCCTCTTTCCCGTGTTGACAAGAAGCGGTGAAGACCACGAAACCCTGACATCGCGGGGGGTATTCCATACCAACTCTCCGGTCTCTCCGTTGAACGCCTTCACGCTGGCTCCCTGCGACTGATCCCATTGAACGATCACCAGATCCCTATACATGATCAGGGAGGAGGCATGTCCGTAATGGTTCTTTGGGAGTCCCAGATTTTTCGCCCATACCAGTTTCCCATCCATATCCAGTGCTACCAGGTCGCCTGTTGCAAATATGGCGTAAACACGCTGGCCATCCGTAGTCAAGGTAGATGCAGCCATGCCCGTTTCCCGGTCAACTGTTGGTACCGTTGTTGGAGTCCCGGGGACGGCTGAGACATCTGTCAGCCAAAGAAAGCCTCCCGTTGTGGCATCAAAACAATACACTTCCCGCTTAGTGGAGCTGGCTCCTGAAAGGAATACCCTGTCGTTCCATACAATGGGAGAATTGTAGCCCGGAAGCCTGAATTGAGCTTTCCAGAGAATATTCTCCCCAGTGATTCCATTCCAGTTTACCGGAAAATTCTTCCCGGAAACCACCCCATCCCCGTCGGGGCCACGGAAAGTTGCAGAATTGCTGAGAATTTCCGTCCGGGAAGGGTATGACTGACCGGGAGGTATAGCATTCGATTTACCTGTATCCTGAAGAATAGAATTGACAGGGAAGGGTTGCTGAACAGAAGTGCTGTCAGAGGAGATAGTGAGAGAGGAATTCAATTCATCTAAGGGTTGATCAGAATTGGATGGATCGGAATTCAGCCGATCACCCGTTGGATTCTTCTGATCCGCTGAACCGGGGGTTCGTCCGGAAAGTTCTTTCGAATCGGTTTGTTCCTGAAGCGTCTTGCCTATTTCTTTGTAAGTAAGGAATGCCAGGGCCAGAGAACCTAAAACAAGGAAAATCCCTGTATAGATGATCCATCGCTGATTTGTCTGCCGGAACTCCCAAAAACGATCCCTGGCCTGTTTGGGCCGCGGAGGAATTTTGGGCTGGATCCATTCGATCCATTTTATGCAGATGATTACGATCAGCAGACTGATCAGCAGAATATATCCTCCGGTCCGGATCTGCCAACGACTGATGAAAAAGGCTTTACGTGCCAGGAGATCGAGTTCACGCAATTCCTGCTGAAGTACCTTATCCCCGGGACTGGATTTAAGCTGCTCCTGGAGGATGATGATGGCATGAGTGTTGAGAGGATCCACCCGTTTTATCTGGATATAATTGATCCCGATCATTACAGATAGGATCAACGCTACGATCCCGCTGAGGGTGGCAACCCTTTTCAGGAGGCGAACTGTTTGTTCAGTTGACGAGTTGTTTTCCATCATAGCATTCGGCCGTATCAGGACTTGATTGGACAATAATCAGTACATCTGGCACAACTGAGGCAGGTGCCACGGTTGGGTTCGAAGTCGGTGCGGTAACGCGTGACCAGGCGACTGGCTAAGAATCCGCCGATGATCAGGCCGATAAATCCCCCCACAATCCACCCTCCGATATAAAACTGATGAAGGATTCCGGAGGCTTCTTCATAGAGGGTTGAGACGGGTTTTCCCGATGCCTTGAACGCAGTCATTTCGATGGATTCGGGCTCCCCATTGATCGTTTCAGGATTGACTAATTCATTCGCCATACGTACTTTCCCGTTAACCATTGCCAGCGTTTCATGCAGCCGTGATCCGGTCCATCCTCCGAGAAGGACAAAAAATGGGATCAATAGCATGATCAACATGAAGGTTCGAACAATAGTACGCCTGCTTTTCGGATTTTTCACGGTGACCGGTTTTTCGATTGCTTCATAAGGACAGGCATCCTCACAGAGGCGACATTGAACACAAACGGAGGGGGTAATGGTAAGGTGGTACCTTGAAAAGCGGCTGATCCAATTCAACAAGACACTATAAGGGCAAAGGAAACGGCAATAAGGCCGGGCGATAAAAATCCCGGAAAGGAGCAATCCACCACCAAACAGGAACATACTGAATGTAGCGTTGATACGGAATATCCCAACAAACGGATCATACCTGCAAATGATAAAATCGGTCTCAGTGGCTGAATATAAAACAGCTAATGCTAAATAGATATACGGTATTATTCCAAGTATTGCATTAAGTTTAGGGCCTATTTTTCTTGGAAACCAGGCGATCAGGTCTTGCAGGGCTCCGAACGGACAAACTCCGGCACAAAAGGTCCTGCCAAATGCCAGAGTAAAGAGAAGCGGAGCCATAAAAAAGACAAGAACTGTCCACGGGATGGCATAGGAGCCGGAAAAGAGAGCCAGGGTGACATTCTGGATAGCGCCAATCGAACAAACACACCCTTCCCTGTAAAAACCAAAGTAGGCTAAGGAGAAGATGGAAATCCAGAACACCAGTTTTCTGGATCGCCGGTTCAATACGGCCCAGGTAACCAACAACATTGCAATCAGGAATATGGCGACATCCATCACCTCCAGAACATTGGCTCTGGGAGTGGGAAGCAGGGTTTCCGGTGTGATATAACCCGACTCAAACTCTGGTTTTGGAAACCGCTGGATCGCAAAAGCGCTCGTAAGTTGCCAGGAAAACAGGATCAGGAGGATCATTCGTGCGATACCTTGTTTCATGTCAGACTTCTGTTTTTTGAGGAGGACCGTTTCCCGTTCCAGGTTCGTTCAACAGGTAAGGTTTATCGGCCGGAACCCGTGTATATGCCCCGGAGGGACAATTCCGTGCCACTGCACATTCATTGCAGTTGTCGCACAGATTCTGTCTCACCTGAAGCTGAAGTGAACCATTCCCGAAAGCATGACATCCCTTCACACATTTCCCGCATCCGATACAAAGGTCTTCATCGATGGTATACTGAAAAAAGGGATCTTCAATAAACGTGCGTTTGATGGCTTTTGTTGGGCAAAGCTGGTGCTCGGCAGCGGTGTCCAGAATTTTTGTATCAGGTACAAAATAGCCTCCGCAAAGATCACAGTATCCGCACATTGCATAAACGTGTACACATTTTACGGCCGACGGGGTCTTGACACAACTCGTGGCACACCTCCCGCATTGCGTACATTTTGCAGGATCGAGCTGCCACACATATCCCTCCCCTCCTGCTCTTCTTGCAACCAACACCGTTAATCCGCCAAGTCCTGCAACAAAGGCAAGTTGTACCCCGGTGTGGAGGAATACACGTCTGTCAACTCTTTTTCCCTGAGAATTCTCTTCCATCTTACTGATTCTCTTGTTTGTGAAGCAGGTATTCGCGATAGGAAATGGCTGCCGGAAATCCGCACTTCGTTGCTTTTCCGCAAAGGGAACAGGTGTGCTCAAGCTGGCAATTCTCTTCGTTCTCTTCCTCCAGAAGAAGGTATCCTCCTGTAACTGCTAAACCGGTTCCAATAACCCCTTGCATGAGTTTTCGGAAAAACCTCCTCCGGGGAATTTTTTTCCTGTTCTCCAGGTTACCTGTTTTCATCATTTTCATCTTTGTAAACAAAGATCCTTACTTGATTTCTCGAGGGGTCAAGAACAAGGATTCTGTCCTTTGAGTCAACTGCCAGATCGAGACCCCGGGTCCCTTCATCAAACTGGTCTGGAGCCGCCACCAGGCAATTAAATTCCCCGGAGGGCCGGTAGATCTTCACCCGTTCGATCCCCTTTTCACCCGTCACGAATGAACCGTCGGAAAGCAGGGCAAAATGTGTAGGATTGCAGCATCCGCAAAACCCTTCCACGTCCATGGAGGACTCTCCCCAGATAGATATCAGGGAACCGTCGGGACGGAAAGCTTCCAATTGGTGTCGCCCAGGATTCACCACCCAAAGTTCATCGTCCCTCCCCAATCCCAAGTCGAAATAGCCACTTGGAATCACCCATCCCGGGATGCCCTGCAATGAATCTTTATCGCCGATCCGGTTCAGCAAAACTCCTTCCCAATTGTAACGGCTAACATTTTTTTCACCCGCATCGGCGATAAAAATGTCCTTCCCGTTTGTCACGACGCTCGTCAGAAAAACATGTTCCCCTTCAGGTTTCCATCGGCTGATGAGTTCTCCTTCCGGACTAAGGATTTCCAGGTGATCCTCCATTCCAAGCAAGAGATCTCCACCCGGGGCCACTGTTAAACAATATGCTGGATCCGGAAGTGAAAAAGCTAACATCAGATTGCCATCAGGTGTGTAGATCTCAAGGCTGCTGGATCCTGTTACATATATGCGATCCGAGTCATCGACAGCGATGCCATGGAGATCTGACAAGCCCGGAGTAAAATGCAGAATTTCCCTGTAGGCGACCGGGGTTGAATCAGTTTGCCGGAGTTCTGACAGACGGTAATCGTACAGATTTTCTCTTTTATCTCTCCCTGTGAAGAAAAGATCAACAACCATGTAACCAATGATTGCAAGCAGCAGGATCAGGGCGCCAATAATCAGTAGTCTCTGTTTCATCATGATCTTCTTTTACACGTTATGCGTTTCGATTCGTGTCAGATTATTTTTTTCTGACATCAAGGCAAACCAGGTGTTTCGAATCCCGCATCAGCAGATATCCGCCTGTGATCGCAATCGGCCCCCATGAATCCTGTCCCTCGATGATCCTTCTTTGGTCGAGTATCGTAAACTGATTACCGGAGAATCTGGCGATCGTCATCTCCCCGTCGTCATTCAGAATAAAAATCTTCCCATCGGCAATGATATAGGGCCCCATACCAAAGCGGGTTGTTTTACCGCTCCTCATCACCACTTTCCGGCAGTCATCGGGGCGGAAAGCTACAAATTCATTCCGTAATCCTCCGGCATCCTTGGGCATGATAGCCAGTAGGAAGCCATGATAGTAAATGGGAGTCTGCTGCTCGGATGCGAGTCCTTCCGAAGGTTTGTATTTCTGGACGATTTCTGCAGAAAAATGATCCAGATGCTCCCTGACTTGCAGTACCGCGCCACCATAACCATATCCGGCGGTAAGAAATATCTTCCCTTTCTCCAGGATGACCGGTGAGGGTGCAACAACGGAGGGAGAAAACTCCGGGTTTTCCCACAAAATTTCTCCACGGTCGGCTCCTTCGGCAGAAATCGCACAAACTCCGCCAATCGCAGGATAGATATACATCTTCTTCCCGTTATAGGTCATTGGCATAACCGAAGCATGGGACATTTTCCAGCCATGCGGATTGGGAGTGGCCCATGCAACCTTACCGCTGTGACAATCCACGCCGATCATCAGGGAAGATCCCCCTACGGCAATGATTGCCGTGTCGTCAACAATGAGCGGACACTGGCCTGTATACCAGAAAGGAACCTCGACCGAATACTCTTTTTCCAAATCAATCCCCCATAGAAAATCCCCGGAACTTCTTTCGACACACATCACCTGGCACCGCGGACCCATTGTGACAACAACGTGTTCATTCACAGTGGGAACAGTACGCGACAGTCCATGGTTGCGTTTCAAGTGTACACTGTATGACCGTTGCCAGAGCTCTTCGCCGGTTTCGAGGGAGAGACAGCGGAGGGCATCCTGTTTCAATGCTTCATTGTAATCCAGCAGGTAGATTTTCCCATCGTAAACAGCAGGCGCGGCGTGTCCCTCACCAAGTTCCAGCGTCCAGAGAATTCTGGGGCCGGAAGCTCCCCAGG
Source organism: Bacteroidales bacterium (assembly GCA_016926765.1). Classification (GTDB taxonomy): domain Bacteria; phylum Bacteroidota; class Bacteroidia; order Bacteroidales; family FEN-979; genus QYOJ01. The sequence goes on from JAFGNY010000036.1 coordinate 10,251, forward strand.
AATCGATCAGGGGGATCTTTTCTTTATTGATGTTATCCAGATCAGCTCCCCTGAAACGGGGCCAGCGAGTACCCGGAACAGGTGCAACATCTCCAAAATAGGTAAAAAATTCGCCTATTTTGATCGTCTCGTTTGTGTGTGACGGACTAATTGTACGGTTATCCATCCCGGGCACGGCAAGAGAAAAGGATTGTACAGGATTGTGTACCAGCCACCAAGTAATTACTCCGGCAGCCATAAGAAAAAACACATAGGGAATATACCTGAATAGTTGAACCTTTTTGCTTATCACTTTGCTAAGATAATGGCTTTATACGGTATTCATTGGCTTTCATTCCCCGATATCATAAGCCATCAAAGAACCTCCATGACGGATATATAAGGTCCCGTCGGCAATCACCGGATGTGCCCAATGCTGGTCTTCCCCGAAAGGAACCAGAAAAGAGGAGACCTTTGTGAAGCCCGTTACAGTGGGTTTCACCAGCGCCATTTCACCCACATCGCTGTAACAATAGAGCATGCCGTCGGCCCAGATGGTCGTTCCTCTTCCCATCATTTTTTCAGTGTAAATATCGTGACCCGTCTTCCAGTCAACGCAGTACCATCCTTTATTTGAGTCGTCGGATCCGTAAATCCGGTCCCCCAGGACAACAAAGGCTCCCATCCGGTTATCGATGGAAGTATTTCTCCACATCTCCTGTTTGGCTGATCCGTCGGCAGCAAGTTTTAGCTGCACTCCGCCCTGTCCATATCCGGAAACGCAATAGAGATATCCGTCCTGAAAATAGGGTGTGTTGGCGTGAACCGACCACTTGTTAGTCTGCGGATGTGTCCAGAGCAATGATCCGTCTTTCGCATCGAGACAAACAATTGAATTGGCTGTATGTGTCACGAGCACGGTCCTTTTTTGAAGTTTTACCAGGAGAGGGGAGCAATAGGCGCTTAATTCGCCATTCCCCGGAGAGGACCAGATCTTCTTTCCCGTATTGCGGTCCATGGCAAGAAGATTATCTTGTTCTCCGCCCGGTGTGCAGAACAGGACATCCCCGTCCACCAGCAGATTTTCAGTAATTCCCCATTTGATATTTCTTCCGTCATAGCGGGAAAACAAATCAACATTCCAGATGGTTTTCCCGTTGTCGGCATCCAGGCAGATCAGTTTTCCGAAAGCGCTCAGCATATAGAGATTCCCTCCCACATAGAGCGGCGTGCTTCTGGTCCCCGGAAAACTCTCTGTCCATTCCGGTCCATACGGAATCTTCCAAATTAATTTTCCATCCTTAGAAAAGCAAAAAATATAGCCTGTGTCCTCTATCGTTCCGGCAGTATAAATTTTATCCGTTGTCACCACAGCTGAAGTATGGCCTGATCCCAGGTTATCTACATGCCAGAGCAACGTTGGTCCCTTTTCGGGCCAGTTTTTCATCAACCCGGTGGCAGGGTACTTTCCATCGCGGTGGGATCCGCGCCATTGAACAATTTCCTGGGATATGATCAGGGAATTTGTAAACAACATAATACCGATAAGGGAAGATACTCGTTTCAGCATAGAACAGTTTTTAATTTGTACGGGCTTGTGATTTTTTTGACGAAAAGAACGAGAAAGGCAAGGTATAGCCAACATCCACTCCCAGGGAAATTGTTTTAGCAACGAGATAGTCATCCCGCAACACATCGCTTAATCCCTGAAAATAATTCACTTTTGCGAAGAGGGAACCAGGTCCGAGAAGACAGGTAATTCCCGCTTCCGCCGCAATGGAAAAATCAATCGTATTGAACCGCGCAAAAGGAGTCAGGGTATTCGCTGCCATCCATGGAGCCTGTTCTGCGATATTCAGGTACCCAACGGCAACATCCACTTTGGGCCCCACTCCGGCAAAAATCCCGAATTTCGAATTCCGGAACTGGTAGTGGTACTTCAAGAGAAGTGACCATCCGATATAATGCTGGTTAGCCTGATATGAGTAAAAGTCGTTCAGGGTATCTGTAAAGCTGACGTTGGAAATTCCCATTTCCTCATAATGCAACCCTGTGGACAAGAAAAACCGGGTACCCAGATCCAGATCAACTGTGAGGGAAGCATGAAACGAGTTACGATTAGGATCAATCGAGACTTCATCGAGGAGGTAATAGTTAAAATTTGGACGTTTATATTCAGCTACACTGGTATGCGTGAAGAGATAACCAGCTGCCAGGCTAAAGCTGGTCTGTCCCTGAAGTGATCCCAGTGAGCAGATCATGGTGATGATAAGAAAACATTTTTTCATGGAATCATTGTTTACAGGATAGGTGCAAAAATAGGACTTTTTGCGACGCGACTTTGATTCCCAGTTAATTGTATCCTTGGAAAATTGTTACTTTTATAACGGAAATCTGTTTCTGATGAAGATCGGGATTCTTTCTGACATTCACGAAGATATTTCGTCTCTCTCCCGGGCACTGAAGATCCTTGAGAAAGAGCGTTGCGATCAGGTAGTTTCTTTAGGTGATATCGTAGGCTTTGACCATGGACATTATGGTGACAGTGATCTTCAGGATGCTGAAGCATGCATCCGGCTTGTCAGGGAGAATTGCTTTTTTTCTGTTGCAGGAAACCATGATCTGTTTGCCGTTAAAAAGCTACCCCGGTTCAAAGCACGTTTTACCTATCCAACTCATTGGTATGCACTATCCCTTAAAGAACGTCAACGGCTGGGGAAAGGAAGGCTATGGGATTATTCAAAAGCTGAGGACCAGGTTCGCCTTTCAGATGAATCACGAACTTACCTCTCCCGCTTACCCGAATTCATCATTCATGAGGTTGATGGAATACGCATCTTATTTTCCCATCATCTTTTTCCTGATCCGAGCGGATCCCTAAGGAAAATGCCCTCCTGGGCGCCCAATATCTGGACGCACCTTTATTGGATGAAACGTCACGGTTGTTCCATTGGGATCAGTGGTCATCTTCATATTGAGGGAACCCTCAGAGGAACTTGGCACCACTTGCACTACTCCTCAGGCAATCAATTTTTTGTTAACGGGACCCGAACGTGGTTCAGCTGTCCTCCTGTCACCCTGGGTGGTGTATCATCAGGATTGATGATCCTTGATACCACATCGGGATTAGTAACAACACGGCTCATTGATACACCTGTTTTATCATGAAACAAACTACACTTTTTCGCTGGAAATTCTTTTTCCGGATCATTTTTCCGGCTCTTGCCGCCATCATTTTGTTTGTCATCGCTTTCTATGCAGTGATTCTTCCGGCTTATGAGCGCAGTATTATGGAGCGAAAAGCGGAGATGATCCGCGAACTGACCAACTCCGCCTGGAGTGTTCTGCAAAAGTACCATCAGGATGAAATTACCGGAGTGCTCTCTCCGGCTGATGCACAACAAGAAGCAGCTTCACGCATTGAATACTTACGTTACGGAAGCGAAGGAAAGGACTATTTCTGGATTACAGACCTGCATCCTGAAATGGTTATGCACCCCTACCGTAAAGATCTGAATGGGATGGATCTGTCCTATTTTACTGACCCCCGTGGAAAGCGATTGTTTGTGGAAATGGTGGATAGTGCGACCCATTCATCTCACGGAGAGGGGTTTGTGGAGTATATGTGGCAGTGGAAGGATGATTCCACTCAGATCGTGCCAAAACTCTCCTTTGTAAAACTTTTCAAACCCTGGGGATGGGTTATCGGGACCGGAATCTATCTGGAAGATGTCAGGGAAGAGATCAATAGTCTGGAACGGGGTCTCCTCACAATTCTTCTTGTCATCACCCTGGTTCTTTCGGTTTTATTTGGAATCATAGCTGTTCAGAGTTTCCGCATCGAGCAGAAACGAATGCTGGCCGAGAAAGAGATCAAATTATCCGAGGAGAAATACAGAACTCTCGTTGAAGCCTCATCTGACGGAACCATGATGCTGCTGGAAGGGGAAGTGGTTTACGCCAATAAAATTTTACAGGATCTGGCGGGTTTTTCAGAAAATGAAATGGTAGAGAAAGGTCTCGGGCTCCTGTTTTCCAATCCTTATCTTGCCACCATCACTGATGCATTGAAAGAGACTACGGATGAATCCGGAAGGGCAGCTTGTCTTGAGGTACCGATGGAGAAAAAATCGGGAGATTTGCTCGCGGTTGAGCTGGTGATCTCTCTGATGCCGCTTGGGAGCGATTTTGTCCATGTCATTCAAATTAAACCCCTGAGTGAGGATCAGAGGAAGATCCGTTTACAGGAAAACCTGAATACCGATTTTCAAACGTCATTATTATTTCTGAGTCAGCCTGTCGGAAAACTGATCAGAACCCTGCTGACATGTGACATGAACCAGTCGGTTCGTCATGCCTCTCTGGTAATGACGCAAAAAGGATATGATGCTATTCTGGTTTGCACCGGACAGGAAGAACCCGTTGGGATCATCACAGATGAAGATATCCGGAAACGTGCTGTTGCGGAAGGGAATTCCCCCGACAATCCGGTTTACCAAATCATGAGCTCCCCCCTGGTGACGATCCCCGAAAAGGGGATGTTGTTTGAAGCCATCTCGCTGATGCAGGACCTTGAGATCAGCCATCTTGGAGTACGAAACCAGGATGGCAAAATCATCAGCATCGTCAGCAACCGTGAATTGCTTCAGGTACACCGGTACTCTATTTCGCTAATCAAAAAACAGATTGAAAAAGCTGAGACATGGCAGGGAGTGGCAGAAATCGGAAAACGGATCCCAGAACTCACAGCGGCACTCATGACTGCTGGTTCAGATGCAGAAAATCTGGTCCGGTTTAACGCCGTTCTTTTTGATTCGATAATGCAACGATTCATTGGATTAGCTCTTTCTCAACTGGGAGAGCCCCCTGTTCCGTTTGTCTTTTTGGTCCTGGGAAGTGCCGGAAGAGAAGAGCAGACACTGGCAACGGACCAGGATAATGCGATCCTGTTTGACGAGGTCAGCCCGGATCAGATAGCCTCAGTACAATCTTATTTTATCCAGCTTGGAATTCTTGTCAGTAACTGGCTGAACGAATCCGGATACGAGTTCTGCAAGGGAAAGATCATGGCCAGTAATCCTGACTGGTGTCAGCCGATCAGCCGGTGGAAAGAGAAATTTACCTCCTGGATCACCTCATCGGAACCTCAGGACCTCTTGGATATCAACATCTTTTTTGATTTCCGTCCGGTCTATGGAGAGACCCGGCTTTGCAATGATCTCCACAATCATATCCAGGCGCTCATCCTGAGTCGTCCCTCGTTTTTTATCTTTCTTACCCGAAATATTCAGCGGTTGAAACCTCCGTTAAGTCTCTTTGGCAATATCATCGTTGGTTCTTCCAAAACCCGGCCCGAGGCTTTTGACATCAAACGGGTGTTGCTTCCCCTGGTAGACATCGCCAGGCTTTATGCATTAAAAGAGGGGATCAGGGAGACGAGTACACTGAACCGGTTCATGCAGCTTTTGCGGATAGGCATGATCAACGAAAACCAGTTTGACGAGCGTACTGAAGCATATAAATTACTGATGATGATCCGTTTTCGTCACCAGGTTGAACAGCTCTCAGGTGGAAAAACTCCTGATAATTTCATCAATCCCGAAACCATTTCTCCTGTCGAACTTGCCATGCTTAAAAAGGTTTTTGGCCAGATTTCGGAATTCATCAACAAAGTGGTGATGGATTTTAAAGGAGGTGTAACCAGTATTTAATTTTCTGGTTTCCGTCGGTCGGGTGGGAACAGCTGTTTCAGGATTGACTCATCTTGAGCTTCCCTCCCGAGCAGGGTATTCAGGTTGTTTTTTGCTGAAGGGTTCCGGTTCCAGAGTTTTAATGCCTTGATATAGCTTTGAATGGCTGAGTCTTGTTCGTATTGATGGCGCTGGATGATCCCCAGGTTTGAATAGCTTACCGATAACCGGCGGGGTGTCTCAATTTTTGCCAATTCAAGATCCTCCACCCTGCGGTCAACAACCCTTTGATAATCGATCTCTCCAAGCTCCGGGTCCTGTAAGGGAAAACACTGTTTAACCTCCTTTTTTATCTCAGGGATCGTCATGGTGTCGAACCGTTGAAGCCACCCTTCGTAACAATCAATAGAGAGGCAGATCTCTTTCCTGGCAAGCACCAGAAATTCTGCTTTTCGCACGGAATCGCTGGTGTGGTAGAGGGCGATCGACAGCCATGCAGAGCCCCGGTTGTTATGTATTACGCCCATTTCAAAGGATTCGGAATAACAAGGTGTGTGAACATAGATCTGCTCAATGGAATCAAGCAAGATCAGCCCTTCATCAAATTTTCCATCCTGAATCAGTTCGTCATACTGTTCAAGGAGCAGCCTGGCTCCCTTTACCCTTGGATCCTCCGCTGCGTTTTCATAGCGGTAATAGAGCCAGGCTGACAACAATCCGATTCCGGCAAAGATTACCAGAACCAAAAAGAGGATTTTTGTTTGTCTGGTCAATGTGCATGCACCTCCTTCGCAAGAAATTTCTTGATCTCAGCAGGTGTTGGTTTGGTTAATTTCGAAACGACAATATTTACCAGAATAGCCAGAGGAGCCCCGAACATGGCAAAATACCACAGCTGGAAATAATAGCTGATAAATTCATGTGCCGGCAGTTTGATCCCGTACTTCCCACAAATAAAATAGGTGATTGACATCACGGTCACCAACATTCCTGTTGTGAGACCGGCGACAGCACCGGCTCGGTTGGCGCCACTCCA
>JAFGNY010000254.1 GCA_016926765.1 Bacteroidales bacterium
GGCCCGTGAAAGCAACTCGGTTTTTTCACGTAGGGAGGTAATCAGGCGGAGGTTTTTACCATAGGTATCCGGGTAGAGAACTTTCCGGGGATGAGGATATAAGGTGATCAGAACAGTCTCTCCTCCTATATCAAGGGCCAGTTTTTTAAGCCGTTCAAGGATTGCTTTATGGCCGGAATGCACGCCGTCAAAGGAACCAGTCGTTACAACTGGATTCCGGATGTTTTCAAGATGCTCGAAGTCGTGGTAGATCTTCAATCTTTTCTCTCTTACTTGAACCGCTCATCGTTCTTCTTGGCGAAAAAGGCAACCTTCTCGAGCGAAGTGATCATATCATACTCTTCGAGATAGACGTGAGGAGGGACATTGAGGGGTTTGGGTGAGTAGTTCAGAATCCCTTTTATTCCTGCTTCCACCAGGGCTTCGGCAACTTCAGGTGCCTGATCAGCCGGCACCGTGATGATCCCGATAGAAATAGTGTGTTTTTTAATGATCTCAGCGAGGCTGTTGATATGGTAAACGGTAACTCCGTCATAGCCTCTGTTGATTTTTTCAGGATTGACATCAAAGGCTGCGATGATAGAGAGTTTCGTTCGTTTCCCTTTGAAATAGCTGATCATGGCCTTTCCCAGATTTCCCAAACCGATGACTGCCACCCGTTGTCCCTTCTCCGTGTCAACAATCCGGCCGATCAGTTCAATCAGCTCTTTGATATCATATCCTTTTCGCAGGTTTCCTGAATAACCGATGAGCATCAGGTCGCGCCGAACCTGTACCGGTGTGATATGCAGCATCAGGGCAATCTCATGGGAGAAGACGTGCGTCTTTTCTTTAGACAGGATCAGGAGCAACGCCCGACGATACTGACTCAACCGTTCAACGGTTTTGTGGGGTAAATTTTTCAGGTACATGAGTATCTTTTATTGACAGATAAAAGTACAAAATTTTTATAATGTATCCAGAAAAGGAGGAAATCCTGAAGATTGCCGGGTCACAATTTTCCCGCCTTCCGAAGCAATAAAGAATGCTTCCAGCCCGGGATGCTCTTCAATGAAAAGCAGTCCGGGTTCCAATCCCATCACCATCAGTGCTGTGGCGTAAGCATCTGCTTCAGTGCAATTCGTGGACAGGACTGTTACGCTGATCAGTCCGTCTTTCATAGGAATTCCGGTGCGGGGATCAATCGTATGCGAGTAAGTGTGGCCATTCTCCCTGAAATAGTTGCGGTAATTTCCTGAAGTGGCGACGGATCTGTTTTCAACGGCGATCTTTACCTGCACTACCTGGGGAGCAGTATCCGACGGGGCAGGCTTCTCAATTCCGATAATCCAGGGTTCCTCCGCTGACTTCTTGTTCCCGCACCGGACTTCTCCCCCTACCTCAACCAGATACCGGTCAATTCCCAGCGAATCAAAATAGCCGGCAATCAGATCAACCGTATACCCTTGTGCAATTCCGTTGAGATCGATCTCCACTCCCGGATTCAGTTTCACTACCAATCCGTCAGGTGCGATCTGTAACCTGGAGTATCCGATGTTCATCAACCATTCTGATATCAGTGAATCTGAAACCATTGTTCCCTCCTTCCGGTAAAAACCCCAAAGTCGGATAAGGGGCGCTACTGTGATGTCAAAGGCGCCCTGGGTTTGCTCGCTGATCCGTTGAGATTGAGTTACAAGTTGTTGGAAATGAATGTTTTGCTCGCAGGGTTCATTCCGGTTGAACCGGGAGATAATAGATGAGGAGTCGTACAGGGAGGCGGTTTGGTTGACCAATAAAAAGATCGAATCAATTCCTTTCTGAACAGCGGAGGCCGGTTGGTCAGGATACCAGATGACGCTAAAGGTTGTCCCCTGGATGAAGCCGGTCATTTTAACCGGTTCAGCATCCTTTTGGAATGAACAACGGGTAAAAACTATCAGAGCAAAAACCAATCCTATGGAAGCAACAAGATTTCTGTTCATTTTCATGTGTTAATAATTTTGATTTCAGTGGTCACATTGAATATCCATATAGTTTCATGATGGGTTGGTATGAATATGGTTCTTATGGATATTTCATATTTTTTTGATCCTGAATGAAAACCGTTTTTTCAGCCGGCTACGGAACAAATATACCATGAGAAAATAAAGAACCACAGCCCCTATTCCTGAAACGGCCAGCCATCCTTCCTCTATCTGCAGAAAGATACCCGGAAGCATTGCCAGGAAGATTAAAACCACCGGAAGAACATATGCAATAAGAACCGCCTGAAGCCCATGTGATTCCTTCATCTCAATTTCTACCCTCTCACCCGGGATACAGTGAGCAGATGAATTTTCAATCATCATCACCTTTTCGTTCTGATCAGATAACTGGCAAACCGATTTGGCATGACAACTGTCACAGCTGTTCTGGACCAGGATGGAGACTTCAATACCTTGATCTGTTATTTTATTAACAATTGCCGGATGGGAAATAATTTCTTCCAATTGATTGAAATAGAATTATTTATATTTACAATAGGATTTAAAGATTGTTGCCTAACCCGTATAATTATTTTTTATTGTAGGAATAGTTTATACTTTTGCACCTGTTTTAAAGTCCCCCAGCATTATGGTCGATCTTTCCACTCATTATATGGGTTTTCATTTGAAAAATCCTTTGATCATTGCCAGTTCTGGTTTGACAAAATCGGTTGCAAAGATAAAAGAGTTTGAGGAGAAAGGTGCTGCAGCGATTGTGTTAAAATCCATCTTTGAGGAGCAGATCATGATGGATGTGAATAACACTCTATCCTTTCCTGACAGCTATAATGTCAATCCTGAAGCGTTTGATTATGTAAGCGAATTGATGACGGGTAATGCAGTATCGGAATATATGCAGTTGATCAGGGAGGCCAAAAAGGCGGTATCTATTCCTGTGTTTGCAAGCATCAACTGTGTCTCCCTGGATGAATGGGTCGACATTGCCAGGGATATTGAGGAAGCAGGAGCCGACGGGCTGGAGCTGAATGTGTTCATTATGCCCAACAAACTGGATATCTCCAGTCAGGAACATGAACAGATGTATTTTGATATCATTGAAAAAGTTACCGGGAGTATATCGATCCCTGTTGCCTTAAAACTGGGATATTATTTCAGTTCCCTTGTACATA
>JAFGNY010000255.1 GCA_016926765.1 Bacteroidales bacterium
GTCTAAATAGTTTAAGCTTTGTTAATAGTTGTTTATCTGTCATATAAAAAGTTAATATCCGCCAAAAAAATTCACAAATCCTTATAATTATATAAGAAAATATATTCACTCCTGCAAACAGTGATAGATTTGTTAGGAAATATTAAGGTTAGGTCTTGTAATGAACTTATTAACACTAGTTTCTGGTTGATTTAAGAGGCGTTTTAGAAAACCGAATAGGTAAAGATAACGAAAAATCCTTTCCAAATGAATAGAAACCAGGAAAAGTCAGATTAGAATTAATCAGTCAAACTGATCGTTTAACAAACACAGCACCGGTTGCAGTAAGGGTGAGCGAAATTAACTGTCCGCCTGCTCCTACACATCTGCGAAATACTTCATGAATTGCGCCCGTTCGACCATCATCGGACGGCTGAGGTTCTGCTGGCTCATGAGGCCAATGACCTCCCGTAGCGATGCATACCCCTTCCGGTCCATCCACTCCTCCATCTCCCGGAGGATCTGGCCGACCACCGGAATTCCCTTTTTATAGATCACCGATGAAATCTGAACCGCTCTGGCCCCCATCAGCAGGTTTTTGATCGCGGATTGTCCGTTGTGGATCCCGGTAGTCGCTGCCAGGTCGCAGTGCACCTTCCCCGAAAGGATCCCGGTCCAGCGAAGGACCATGGAGTTCTCTTCCGGACTGCTGTAAAGATGAGAAGAGACGATCTGCCCGGTTTCAAGGTCGATGTCAGGATTGAAAAAGCGGTTGAAGAGCACCAGGGCCGAGATGCCGGTATCCGACAACCGGATCGCGAAATTGGCCATTCCGGAGAAAAAGTAGCTGATCTTTAACGCAACCGGAAGGCTCGTCTGGGCCTTCACCCTCTTCACCACGTCGAAGTAGATCTGTTCAATCTGCCCTCCCGTAAAGGTTTCATCCGAAGGCATGATGAACATGTTGAGCTCCAGGGCATCGGCGCCTGCCTCCTGAATTTTTCCTGCAAACTCCACCCACTGGGCATCCGACACGCAATTGATGCTGGCGATGATGGGGATCGATGTTTGTGCCTTGCTCTCCCTGATCAGCTTCAGGTAATCGTCCAGCCTCCGTTTTTTGGTGTAGAAGCTGACATAGCTCTCCACATCGGCATAGGTGCCGTAAATATTGTTGACACGCTGTTCGTCGACATCCATCAGGATCTGCTCTTCAAACAAGGATTTCAGCACCACGGCAGCGGCGCCCTGCTCTTCCAGCTTTTGGATCTCAGCAACACTGTCGGTGAAGCCGCAACTGGCGATGATAATGGGATTTTTCAGGTGCAATCCCATGTAGGTGGTGGTAAGGTCGGCCATAATGGATCTGTTTTTATCAGAATTTATGAAGAGGCGCCAGGAGGCAAATTAAAATGTAAAATGTAAAACGAAAAATATAAAATGCAAAGTGAACATTACATATTCTTTTTATGGTTGCCCGTCAGGTACCGGTCTATTCCCTCCGCAGCGGTGTGTCCGTTGGCGATCCCGTGAATGACATCCGGACCCTGAATGATATCGCCTCCGGCAAACAACCAGGGAAGGGAGGTCTGGAACCACCGGTTGACCTCTATCCGTCCGCGCCGGTCCATCTTCATCTCCTCCCGGAGCCGGGCGGGAATGTACGAGAGATCCATCCCCTGTCCGATCGACTCGATCACCATCACAGCCGGGAAGAACTCCTTTACCGATTCATCGAAAGTCGGATTGAAGCGCCGGTTTTCATCAAAGACCGAAGTGCATTTCACCACATGAAGGCCGGTGATTTTCCCGTCGCGGATCTCAATCTCCACGGGTCCCCAACCGGGAATCACCCGGGCGCCCTCTTCACGGGCCTCCACCACCTCTTCGCGGTCGGCTGGCATCTCCTCTTCCGATTCCAGCGAAGTAGCCGTCACATCGACCATTCCGTATTTCTGTTTTTGCAAACGGGCCATCGAGCGGGTGATGTCCATCGCCACGTTTCCTCCACCGATCACCACTATTTGTTCCGCTACCGGCACCTCTTTCCCCAGGGTAATGTCGCGCAGCAGGTCTGCCGCCTGATAAACCTCCGCATGATCCGTACCCGGTATCCGGGTGCTGCGGCCGTCGTGCAAACCGGTACCTGTATAAACCGCGTCGAATTGTTCTTGAAGTTGTTCCAGGGTGATCTCTTTCCCAACCGTAGTGTTGCACCTGATCTCTACTCCCAGTGACCGGATGTAATCAATATCTTTGTCGAGCTGATCGTATGGCAGCCGGTACTCCGGGATGCCATACCGCATCATCCCCCCCGGCTCGGGAAACTTTTCAAAAACCATACAGTGATACCCCATCAGGGCCAGGTAATAGGCGGCAGATAACCCGGATGGCCCGGCCCCGATAATGGCCACTTTTTTTCCGTTGGGTGTAATCTCCCCCTGTTCCAGGATCCGTTTGTACTCACTGCCAGGGATCTGGTCGGCAATGTACCGCTTCAACCAACGGATCGACAGCGGATCGCCATGATGCCCGACCGAACATACCTCTTCGCATTTGTGGGTACAGATGCGGCCGCAGATCTCCGGTAATGGATTGGTCTCGTAGAGGATCCGCAGGCCCTCTTCCAGATCGTTGTTCCTGACCGCAGTGATATAGGCGGGAATTCCCATGTGAGCCGAACAGGTAGCCACACAGATGCCACAACTTACACAGCGGTCGGCCTCCAGTTGTGCCTGCTCCCGGGAATACCCCTGAACGATCTCGATGAAGGAGTGATCGCGTTCGTGAGGATGCAGTTCCCCCATACTAACCCGTTCGGGATCATACAGTTCATAGCCAGAATCGGGTTTATGCCATCCCTTTTCCCGGCCATCCCAGGGCTTGTTCTCCGCTCCGGGAACAAACCGGAATACCTCCGGATCGTTGTCGACCCAGATGTATTCGTTCGACAGGGTCAGCGAGTTGGTCGTGCAAATGTCGACACACAGGGCGCACCAGCAACAACGGCCATAATCGATCCGGGGCCGCAGGCCGCTGTCACCATTCTTCGTTTCAATCCCTTCCACCGGCACCAGGTCGATGGCTGCATTCTGGCAGATAGCCTCACAGGTTCCGCATCCAATGCATGCCTGAAGGTCGTTTTTGTGAAATCCCCGGTAGCGGTCGGTGGCGATACGGTTCACCGGATCCTTGATCGTTACCGGTTGGTTGATCAGGTGTTTCCAGGCGGTGAAAGGAGAGAGAATATCATTTAGTTTGCTCATCCGGTATAAATCTCAATTATCAAAATCCAAAATTCAAACAAATTCCAAGTTCCAAATTTCAATTACAAATTGCCTGCTTCCAATTTATCGTTCGATCTCCGGCGGGTAGGTGTGCAGCGACACCATCAGTCCGGCCACATCGGCAATGTTGCAGTTGATGATCATTTTTTCCAGCAGCGAAACGGCATGGGTATAGCTGGGACCACGAACATTGACCCTTCGCGGGTATTCGCTTCCATCGGAAACCAGGTAATAGCCGTA
>JAFGNY010000256.1 GCA_016926765.1 Bacteroidales bacterium
TGGTCTATCTGAAGTATACCATCATTCGTGTTATAAACTACCAGCCTCTGGGTAACCGAACCGATGGTTGTAAAGACCGTATCAAAAAAAAGAGTATCCGTCGAAAAGGAGAGCGTTGAAGAAGGGGCCGTGTCAATTTTATCCTTTTTGCAGGAGGAAAAAAAAGTGATCACTGCCGCCAGCAGGACAAAGAGCAACTGTTTCCGTATCACCATCATGCTGTAAAAGTACGTATATTCGTTAACAATTATTAAAACGTAAAATGTAGCTATTATTGTAAATTTGCATTTCCTTTCATTTACTGTATATTATGAGTTACATTAATTTCGATAAAAACCAGCTGGTTAATCTTGAATACTCCCTTCACAGGGAACTGATCAGATCAAATCGGGGAGGGTCATATGCCAGTTCAACAATTATTAACTGTAATACAAGAAAGTATCATGGCATGCTGGTGACACCCCAACCGGGTATCGACTATGAAAATCATGTTTTACTCTCTTCCCTTGACGAAACAGTAATCCAGCAAGATGCCGAGTTCAATCTGGGGATTCATAAGTTCAAAGGTGGTGCATACAATCCCAAAGGCCATAAGTATATCCGTGATTTCTCTGTCAAGGAGGTTCCGAAGCTTCAGTATCGGGTAGGAGGGGTTATCCTCTCAAAAGAGATGATTTTTACCTCCAGGGAAGACCGGATGATTATCCGGTATACACTGGAACAGGCTAACTCGCCTACAAAGCTCCGGCTTCGCCCTTTCCTCGCCTTCCGCAATGTTCATCAACTGAGCAAAGAGAATATTTTCGCTGATAAAAAATATGAAAAGGCTGAGGGTGGAATCCGGATGAAACTGTATCATGGATACACAGACCTGTATATGCAGATCTCTAAAAACAGTGAGTATGTTCATGCTCCTGATTGGTATTATAATTTCGAATATCAGGAGGAGATGGATCGGGGATATGAATACCTCGAGGACCTTTTAATGCCCGGATTCTTTGAGTTTGACATCAACCCGGGAGAATCCATCTTTTTCTCCGCAGGGACCTCTGCTATAGCTCCCTTACGCATCAAACGGGTCTATTCGGCTGAACTCAAACAGCGAATCCCACGGGATAGTTTTGAAACCTGCCTCATCAATGCTGCACAGCAGTTTATCGTGAAGCGTGGGTTAAAAACAACTATCATTGCAGGTTTCCCATGGTTGGGATCCCAGGGACGGGATACCTTTTCTTCGTTGCCTGGTCTTACACTTTCTTCCGGTGAGGTAAAAACCTGCAAAGCGGTGATCGACACGATGTTGAAAACCCTTGAAGGGCCTATGTTCCCTGTGAATGGATTCGACGGAAATTTACACAATTCAAGTGTTGACACTCCGTTATGGTTTTTTTGGACACTTCAGCAATATGCTTATAAAACAAACGACCTGGCTACTAGTTGGAAAGAGTACCGGAGATATATCAAACAGATTCTTGACGGCTTCAGGGAGGGTGCTGTTTTTACTGTCCATATGGAGCCCAACGGACTGTTGTATGCCGGAATGCCTGGCATGGCGCTTACCTGGATGAATGCAGTCGTCTTTGGAAAACCTGTGACCCCTCGAACAGGCCTGGCCGTAGAGGTAAATGCGTTATGGTACAATGCCATTATGTTCGCATTAGAGCTTGCAACGATAGCCGGCGACACAAAATTTATTGCCCGATGGCAGGAAATCGCCGGGATGATACCGGATTCCTTTCTGAAGACATTCTGGAATGAAGAGAAGGGATACCTTGCCGACTATGTTGATGGTGAGTATATCGACTGGTCAGTACGTCCAAATATGGTATTTGCAACCTCTTTGCCTTACAGTCCAATTTGCGAGGAGATCCGAAAAAAGGTCCTGAGCAAGATTAAACAGGAGTTATTAACAATCAGGGGACTGAGAACACTAACACCCGTGAGCGCCGCTTACAAGGGGAGTTGTTCCGGCGACCAGTCACAACGTGACCAGGCGTACCATCAGGGAACAGTTTGGCCGGGACTTTTCGGGCATTTTGCTGATGGGTATCTGAGAATTCATGGGAAAAGCGGGCTCTCTTTCATTAAAAGTTATTATGAAGAGTTTTATCAGACAATGACCGAACATGGCGTGGGAACCATTTCAGAGATCTTTGATGGAGATCCGCCGCATACACCCCGTGGGGCAATCTCACAAGCCTGGTCTGTTGCAGAGATCTTAAGAGTGCATGGGTTGATTGAGCAGTATGAACGGGGTGAATAACGTGAATATCGTAAATAACGTGAATACCTTGAATCTAAAACCGGAAATCGTAATTTATAGTTGGGTATGCGTGTTTTAATGTTTGGATGGGAGTTTCCTCCACATATCACCGGTGGATTGGGAACAGCTTGTTTTGGTTTGACAAAGGGGCTGATAAAATTGGGCACGGAGATCATTTTCGTGGTTCCCAAAGCTTACGGAGACGAAGCATCACAGGGTTTCAGGCTGATCAACGCCAGCGATGTGACGATGGATTTTATGGAGAGTGAACAGCAGGAATTCTGGAACAGGATCAAGTACATGGAGATTGGTTCCAACCTGATACCCTATGTTGGAGAAGAGGAGTTTGAGACACTGATCGAAATGGACGAAAGGCTTCTGTCAGAACAAAACAAGTCGGTGTTTTCAAACAAATTTACCTTCTCGGGGAAATATGGGAAGAACCTGATGCTGGAGGTTTCGCGCTACGCCCTGATTGCTTCTTCCATCGCAAGCCAGGAGAACTATGACCTGATACATGCGCATGACTGGCTGACTTATCCTGCTGGAATTGCAGCCAAACACATCAGCGGTAAACCCCTGATCATTCATGTTCATGCAACAGAATTTGACCGATCTGGCGAAAATGTAAATTCCATTGTCTATGATATTGAAAAGAAGGGAATGGAGGAAGCCGACAGGATTATTACGGTAAGTAACCTTACACGGCAGATCGTGATTGAAAAATACGGAATTGATCCATCGAAAGTCTATACAGTCCATAATGCCGTTGAACCTTCCGGACGTCCTGACCTGGTTGATGTTACGAAACATGTGAAGGAGAAAGTGGTCACGTTTCTTGGACGTGTCACCTACCAGAAAGGACCTGATTACTTTGTAGAAGCTGCGCATAAGGTGCTGAAAAAAGACCGGAATGTACGATTTGTTATGGCTGGGTCTGGAGACCTGTTAAACAGGATGGTACGCAGGATTGCAAAATTAAGGATGGGTACGAGATTCCACTTTACGGGGTTTCTGGCAGGCCAGGAGGTGGATACCATGTTTGCGATGAGTGATGTGTATGTGATGCCTTCCGTGTCAGAACCATTCGGGATCTCCCCGCTGGAAGCTATGCGTTCCAATGTCCCTGTAGTAATATCCAAACAATCAGGAGTTTCCGAAGTCTTAAAACATGCAATAAAGGTTGATTTCTGGGATATTGATGCCATGGCGGATGCGATCTATGGAATCCTTCATTACGAAGGATTACAGAAGACGTTTGCCATGTATGGGAAAGAAGAAGTTGATAACCTGAAATGGGAAAATGCAGCGTACAACATACTTGAAGTTTATAAAACAGTACTATGAAATTCATTAATCTTTGTTTTCAGGTTCATCAGCCTTACAGGTTACGGACATACCGGTTTTTTAATATTGGACAGGATCACCAGTATTATGATGACTACCAAAACAGGCATATCATCCGGAGAGTGGCTGAGCGATCTTACCTTCCTGCAAACAAAATGATGCTTGACCTGATCCGGGAGTACGGGAACGCTTTTAAAATCACATACAGCATGTCGGGTCCTGCCCTGGAGCAGTTACTTCAGCATGCTCCTGAAGTGATTCATGGATTTCAGGAGTTATCGGCAACCGGTTGTGTCGAATTTACAGGTGAAACATATTCTCACTCCCTTGCTTCCCTGGGGAATAAAGAGGAATTTGTCAGACAAGTTATCAAGCATAGGGATCGCATCAACGACCTGTTCAATCAGAATCCAACTACCTTCCGGAATACGGAGCTTATTTTCAATGATGAGATTGGATTAACCATTTCAGAACTCGGCTTCGACACCCTTTTAACTGAAGGAGCCAAGCATGTACTTGGATGGAAAAGTCCCAATTTTCTTTACTATAGCGCAGTTAACCCAAAACTTAAATTGTTACTTCGCAACTTTCGTCTGAGTGATGATATCATTTTCCGGTTTTCTGAAAGGGATTGGTCTGAATGGCCTGTGACATCCGAGAAGTTTGTTGGCTGGATGAATGCCATCCCTCAGAATGAAGAGGTGATCAATCTGTTCCTTAATTATGAAACACTGGGGGAACAACAGTGGAAAGAGACCGGGATCTTTGATTTTTTCTATAACCTTCCCAGGACAGTTCTTTCTCATTCCTCTTTTCGTTTTTCGACACCAGGAGAAGTAAGCAAACAACTTCAGCCCGTAGCTCCGATCTCTGTCCTTTACCCAATTTCATGGGCCGATGAAGAAAAAGATCTGACCGCTTGGCTTGGGAATGAACTTCAGGATGAGGCATTTAGGAAATTGTATGAAAACGAGAATGCGGTAATGGCTCAAAAAAGGCCCGATGTCCTGAGGGATTGGGAACGGTTGCAAACAAGTGATCATTTCTATTATATGTGCACCAAATGGTTCTCCAATGGGGAAGTTCATAAGTACTTTAATCCATATCCGTCTCCTTACGAGGCCTTTATCAACTATATGAATGTTCTTTCCGATTTCATCATCCGGGTAGAAGGAGAGGGACAACCAATGATCACGGTCGAATCGGAACCAAAACCGAAGCCAAAGCCAAATCCAAAGAAGAAACCACTAGCCCCTGCTTCCAAAACAAAAAAGAGAATCCTAAAAAAGAGTACTTCTGCCAACGCAAAAAAAACAACCCGGGCAAAAGCTGCAAAACCAGGAGTAAAAAAGGAATCTGGGAAATAAATTAACCAATAATTCAGTGTAAATTATGGTAATAAAAGATCGAAGGGTGATCAATCCCGATTATTTGTTTGAAACAAGTTGGGAAGTCTGTAATAAAATAGGAGGGATTTATACCGTCCTGTCTACCAAGGCCTTGACACTTGTTAATGAGCTGAAAGACAATTATATACTCATTGGTCCGGATGTCTGGAAGGAGACGCATGAGAATCCCCTGTTTCATGAGGACAAATTTCTTTATAAATCCTGGCGTGAGCAAGCTGAAAGTGAAGGGCTCAGGATCAAAGTCGGCCGATGGAATATCAGTGGCAGGCCGACAGCTGTCCTGGTGGATTTCACGAACTTTTTCATCGACAAAGACTCGATTCTGGCGAAATTTTGGGAGAGTTATAAACTGGATTCACTTCCGGGTGGATGGGATTATCTGGAGCCGGCTCTATTTGGCTATGCTGCCGGAAAAATTATAGAGAGTTTTTATAATTACAATCTTTCCCACCAGGATAAAATCGTAGCGCACTTTCACGAATGGATGACTGGAACAGGGATTCTCTACCTTAAAGAACATGTGCCCCAGGTAGGGACGGTTTTCACCACACATGCCACTGTGATTGGCAGAAGCATTGCCGGACACGGATTGCCTCTGTACCAAGACCTTTCTGTCTATGACGGAGATGAGATCGCTCACCGGTTTGGTTTGGTTTCCAAATATTCGTTGGAGAAGCTTGCTGCCATGGAAACAGACTGTTTCACTACCGTCAGCAGCATCACCGATCATGAGTGTATCCAGTTCCTGGGCAAAGGGGTGGACGAAATCACACCCAATGGCTTCGAGGATTCTTTCGTGCCTTCCCGGGAAGCATATTACGCTAAGCGGGACATTGCCCGGGAAAAACTTTTTGAGGTGGCTGAAGGGCTTTTTAATCAGGAATTGCCACGAAACAGCATCCTGATCCTCACCAGCGGCCGGTACGAGTTCCATAACAAGGGGATCGATCTTTTCATTGATATGTTGGGGAAATTAAACACCAATGAAAAACTGGGAGCCCCAATCCTTGCTTTTATCACCATCCCTGCCTATCAATCGGGCCCCCGGCAGGAGCTGATTACCCGGATTGCCAAGCATGATTTTACTCACCCTCTTCAGGGAGAGTATTTGACACATGGACTTTATGAGCCTGAAAATGATCTGATTCTGAGGGCGATACACGAGAGTAATCTCTTGAATCGCATAGAAGATAAGGTAAAAGTAGTTTTTGTTCCGGCTTACCTGAATGGAGAGGATGGGATTTTCAACCTGGATTATTATGATTTTCTTATTGGGTTTGATGGATCGGTTTTCCCCTCATACTATGAACCATGGGGTTATACACCACTGGAGAGCATGGCATTTCACATTCCTACCATTACAACAACACTTGCGGGTTTCGGTCAGTGGGTAAAGGATCTGTTCCCTACGATCAAGGAGTGTATCTCTGTAGTTGAGCGTACGGACGATAACACAAACCAGGTTGTCGATGAAATGGTCAGAAATGTGATTCTGTGTTCAAACAAACCAGAAAAGGAGATCATTAAGATCAGAATTAAAGCCTATGAGATCTCAAGGTCGGCGCTTTGGAAGAACCTGATCATCCATTATAAAAACGCCTTTTCCAAAGCAATTGAAAAGACAGCTGAACGAGCTGATAAATTCCGTGGAAAACAACCCGATGCCAAAGCTCCTAAAATCAAAGCAATTGAGGATATCAAACCGGAATGGAAAAAGGTGTTGGTTCAAACACGGATTCCGGAGAACCTTGACGGGCTGGAAAGGCTATCAAGGAATCTATGGTGGTCTTGGAATTTTGAGGGAAGTGAACTCTTTGAACAGATCAACCATGACCGATGGTATGAGTTGAAATTCAATCCGGTAGCACTTCTTGAGTCGTTGTCACTGGAGGAACTGCAGAAGTTGAGTGCCAATGAAAAATTTGTTACCCGTCTGAAAAAGGTCTTGGCCAAATTCGATTCCTATATGGCCAGGGGAGAGGAGAAGCCCAAAGAGATGATCGTCTATTTCAGTATGGAATATGGCCTGCATGATACGATCAAGATCTTTTCGGGAGGATTGGGCATGCTGGCAGGAGATTACCTGAAAGAGGCCAGCGATTCGAATGTCAATATGGTCGGCATCGGATTGTTATACCGCTATGGGTATTTCAAGCAAAGCCTTTCACTTTTTGGAGATCAGATTGCCTCCTCCTCGCCTCAGAAGTTTACCCATCTTCCGCTGAATCCTATCCGTGATGAAAATGGAAACTGGATTAAAATCACCTTTGCTCTTCCCGGACGGACGTTATATGCCAAGATCTGGAGGGTTGATATCGGTCGGATTCCTCTGTACCTTCTTGATACCGATATTGAAGAGAACCAGGAATCGGATCGTTCGATTACCTTTCAGCTATACGGAGGTGATCAGGAGATCAGACTGCGCCAGGAAATCCTGCTGGGGATCGGAGGGATCAGAGTCCTGGATGCCTTAGGGCTGAAACCGGATCTATTCCACAGCAATGAAGGACATTCAGCTTTCATCGGTCTTGAACGCATGAAAAAATTAATCCAGAACGAACGTCTGACATTTTCTCAGGCCATCGAGGTGGTGCGTTCAACTACGTTGTTTACCACACATACTCCGGTTCCTGCAGGACATGATACCTTTCAGGAAGAGCTTTTAAGAAGATACCTCGCTCACTTCTCGGATTTTCTGAACATCAAATGGGAGCAATTCATGAATCTTGGCAGAATGGTCGAAAATGATCCTCAGGAAAAGTTTTCGATGAGTGTTCTGGCAGCCAATTTTTCCCAGGAAATCAACGGGGTCAGCAAAATCCATGGCCGTGTCTCGCGCGAAATGTTCAGCAAACTATATGCAGGATATTACCCCAATGAACTGCATATTGGTTATGTGACCAACGGGGTTCATTATCCGACCTGGACAGCCAAATCTTGGCAGCAGCTTTACCTGAAGGTTTTTGGAGAGGAGTTCCTCAAGGATCAGTCCAATCCAGAATTCTGGAAGAAAATTCATTCGGTTGACGATGAAACCATCTGGAAAACAAAACTCAAACAAAAAGAACAACTGTCGGAATATCTTCTGAAGCGTATCTACGAGGATATGACGCGACGGAACGAAAATCCCCAGGTGATGTTTAAAATCAGGGAAGCCATGCCAAAAAACGCCATGACGTTTGGATTTGCCCGCCGTTTCGCCACTTATAAACGTGCCCACCTGCTATTTAGCAACCTCGATAGGCTGGCACGGATCGTCAACAATGAACTCAGGCCGGTACAATTTATTTTTGCAGGCAAAGCGCATCCCCATGACAAAGCCGGACAGGATTTGATCAAACGCATCTTTGAGGTAATGCATCAAAAGGAGTTTCTGGGCAAGATCCTTTTCGTTGAAAACTATGATATGGAACTTGCCAAATACCTCATCCGGGGTGTGGATGTTTGGCTCAATACACCTACCAGGCCTCTTGAAGCTTCCGGAACATCCGGAGAAAAAGCGGTCATGAACGGAGTGATCAACTTCAGTGTACTGGACGGATGGTGGGCAGAGGGATACCGGAAAAATGCAGGCTGGGCTTTGCCTGAAGAGGAGACCTACGACAATGTTCAATTCCAGGATGAACTTGATGCGGAAACCATCTACTCCATGTTGGAAGAGGAGATCATCCCGACTTACTTTAAAAGGGATGCTAACGAGGTGCCCCTCGATTGGGTATCTTACATCAAGAATACCATTGCAGAGATTGCTCCTCACTTTACCATGAAGAGACAACTGGATGATTATTATGATCGTTATTACAACAGGATGCTGAAGCGCTCCAGAGTGATTATCGGGAAAAACTATGAAATGGCCCGCCATATCGCTTCATGGAAACGTAAGATCATGAGAGGATGGGACAGTATTGAAGTACTTTCGATCAAGACGCCTGACTCCACTCAGAAACCATTAGAACTGGGTCAGCCATTCCGGGCAGAGATTATCCTTGACCTGAATGAACTCTCTGGAACGGACATAGGGATAGAAGTACTTTTCGGGAAAAAAGTGAATGATATTGTAAAAGAACCCATCTTTATCCGGGAAATGCAGCTTGAAAAAGCAGAGAGAAACATCGTTTCATTCTCCTGTGAGATTTCAATCAATCAAGCAGGGGTCTATGATTATGTATTCCGATTGTACCCTAAAAATCCCTTGTTGCCTCATAGGCAGGATTTCAACCTGGTTAAATGGATTTAGTTACCCCAATCTATCTATATTTGCATCAAAGAATAAACAACCATGACATTACTTAACGGAAAAACGGCCTTAATTACCGGAGCGAACCGGGGTATTGGGAAAGCGATCGCTCTGAGATTTGCCGAACAGGGCGCGTCTATTGCGTTTTCAGACATTGTCTACAATGACGACTCGAAACTGCTTGAACAAGAGTTGGCCGCCCTTGGGGTTCAAGGAAAAGGATATGCATCCGATGCCAGCTCGTTCAGCTACAGTGAGGATCTGATCAAACGTGTCCTGGAAGATTTTCAATCCATCCAGGTGCTGGTGAACAATGCCGGAATTACACGGGATGCCCTCCTTCTCCGGATGAGTGAGTCTGACTGGGATGCCGTGATTAATATTAACCTGAAATCGGTCTTCAATCTTACAAAAGCAATTCAGAAACATTTTCTGGGCCAACGGCAGGGGAGCATCATTAATATGAGTTCGATAGTAGGTCTTTCAGGGAATGCCGGACAAGCAAACTATGCCGCTTCCAAAGCAGGGATCATTGGGTTTACCAAATCGGTGGCAATGGAACTGGGTGGCCGAAACATCCGGGTAAATGCCATCGCTCCGGGATTTATTGAGACAGAAATGACAGCAAAAATTCCGGAAGATTACCGGAAAGCTTGGATTGATAAAATCCCGTTGAAACGTCCTGGATCTCCTGCTGACGTTGCGGATGTTTGCGTGTTTCTGGCCTCTGATCTCAGTGCTTATGTAACCGGACAGGTGATCAGTGTCTGCGGTGGCATGCACACTTAAACAGTGCTCATTTGGGACTCCTCACAGAATACCCTGCATGGTTCATTCTTTTTTGCCTGTTATTGGGAGCGATCTATGTTTTTTTTCTCTATTTCAGGTCAGACAAGGAGAGTATTCCCCCATGGCTTCGTCTGTTTCTTGAATTCCTGAGGTTCGCTGCCATCTTCCTGATATCGTTTTTATTGCTCTCTCCGCTGTTCAGACAAAACCTGACGACAATCGAAAAGCCTGTGATTGTCATCGGACAGGACAATTCCCAATCGCTTATACTTGGCAGTGATTCGGCATTTATCCGGGGAGAATATGTAAACAGGCTCAACGAGCTTGTTGCGAAACTTGAAAATCAGTATGATGTCCGAACTTATTCGTTTGGCGACCGGGTGACATCTCCTATGAACAATGGGTTTGATGAAAAAAGAACGGATATCTCCCACTTTTTTTCAGAGATCTCCGCCAGTTATGAAAACCGGAACCTTGGGGCTATCATCCTGGCTTCAGATGGAATCTGCAACTTCGGTACCGACCCCTATTACACTGCGAGAGATCTTTCCTATCCAATCTATACCATTGCCCTGGGAGATACAACAAGTCACCGTGATAGTCGTATAGCTCACGTGCTGTTCAATTCGCAGATTTTTCTCGGAGATGACTTCCCTGTTGAGATCCAGGTTGACGCAAACCATTGTGACGGAGAAAATGCCAGCCTCGTTGTGAAAGAGAACAGCCGGGTGGTTGATTCCTGCCAGATCCCGGTCAAAGGGAACCGTTTTTCACGCCAGATTCCGGTACTGCTTGAGGCGAAACAACCCGGATGGCACAGGTATTCGATTGAACTTTCCCCGATTAACCAGGAGGTAACCCTGGAAAATAACCGGCAAGATATTTTTATCGAAGTACTGGATATGCGAACAAAGGTTCTGATCGTTCATGATGCGCCTCATCCTGATATTGGAGCACTGAAAGAAGCATTGGAACGGAATGAAAAATTTGAAGTGGTCATGCGAAGGCCTGAAGAGTTTCTTCTTTCAAATGACA
>JAFGNY010000257.1 GCA_016926765.1 Bacteroidales bacterium
AAGAACACTACATCAGCTTACTAAAAAAAACGATTAAAAAAGAACTGGGACAAGAGGGCCGTCTCGAGTACAGCATTATCATGGATAACTCGGATAATGAGCCTGGTCCTTTTTCGATTCAGGTCCCCACCACTGAACGAAAAGCAACCACCAACCCTGCTGTTTCCATGCCCATTGATCTGAACCGTGGAGCATCCAAAGAGATTCCAAACCCCTTTATCATTCCTGGTTTAAAAAAGATCAAGGTCAATTCACAGCTGATCGAAAGTTATTCATTCGACAACTTCATTGAAGGAGACTGTAACCGACTGGCCCGCTCAGCCGGATTTGCCGTTGCTGAGAATCCGGGAAAAACCGCGTTTAATCCACTGCTGCTTTATAGTCAGACAGGTCTGGGCAAAACCCACCTATCTCATGCCATCGGTCTTCAGGTAAAAACGAACTTTCCTGAAAAGACGGTATTATATGTCACTACTGATCAGTTTATTAATCAGTTTATTGATTCGGTCAGGAACAATAACCAGAATGATTTCATCCATTTCTACCAGATGATTGACGTCCTGATCATCGACGATATTCATAATCTCGCCGGGAAAGAGAAAACCCAGGATGTATTCTTTCATATCTTTAATCACCTGCATCAGAAAAGCAACCAGATCATCCTGACTTCCGACAAGCCGCCTGTTGAGATGAAAGGTCTCGAACCCAGGCTCCTTTCCCGTTTCAAATGGGGTCTTTCGGCTGATCTCCAGATCCCTGATCTGGAAACCAGGATCGCTATCCTTCATAAAAAACTTTATAATGACGGGATCGATGTCCCCCGGGAGGTTGTCGAATACCTGGCATACAGCATCAATACGAACATCCGTGAACTGGAAGGAGCGCTGATCTCCCTGCTGGCCCAATCTTCTCTGAATAAGAAGGTGATTACCCTGGAACTGGCCAAGCAGATGATCGATAAATTTGTCAAAAATACCTCCAGGGAGATTTCAATAGATTATATACAGAAAGTGGTGTGTGACTATTTCAATATCCCGATCGATATGATCCACTCGAAAACCAGGAAAAGGGAAATCGTTCAAGCCAGGCAACTCTCCATGTATTTTTCCAAGAAACACACCAAAGCTTCTCTCGCCAGTATCGGCCTTCACTGCGGAAACAAGGACCATGCTACTGTTCTCCATGCGTGCCGAACTGTGAACAACCTGGTTGAGACAGACAAACAGTTCCGGCAGTTCGTTGAAGAGCTTGACAAGCGCATCAAACTCTAACTCACTTCCATCCTTATATGAATGTTTTATTTGTTTGTACCGGAAATATTTGCCGGTCACCACTGGCTGAAGGAATTCTGAAGAAAAAATATTCGGAAAAAAAACTACAGGGCAAAGTTGACTCCTGTGGATTCGAGTCTTTCCATCTTGGAGATCCTCCGGATCCCCGGGCTCAACAGATTGCCATAACACATGGGATCAATATCTCCACACATAAATCCAGGCTATTCAACGTTGAGGACTTTGAAAATTTCGATAAAATATTTGTCATGGACTCTTATCACTATCAATCTGTCGTGAGAGTTGCACGTCATGAAAACGACCGTAAAAAAGTTGATTTTATTCTGAATGTTGTTCACCCTGGTCAGAACAGAGCGGTTGAAGATCCCTATTACGACCATTTTCCCGCTTTTGAGACTGTATTTGACCAATTGGACGAAGCGTGCGAAAAGTTGACTAAGACCTTATTATCAAGTTCAAGTCTATGATCTCTCCCTTTCCACCGGCCCCAACACTTCAGGAGATCACCGAGGCCCACCGCAGGATTGCCCCCTTTATTCACCGGACCCCAGTCTATACCTGTCAGGGTATCAACCGGATAGCTGGTGCTGAGATCTGGTTTAAATGTGAAAACATGCAAAAAGTTGGTGCCTTCAAAGCAAGAGGAGCCACCAACGCAATACGTTCTCTTGAACCTGGATTACTCAAACACGGAGTGGCGACCCATTCATCAGGAAATCATGCTCAGGCGCTTTCCTGGGCTGCCAGACTCATTGGAACGCCCGCTCATATCGTCATGCCATCCAACTCCAGTAAGGTAAAACTAAATGCTGTAAAATCGTACGAGGGAAAAATTACCCTTTGCGCCCCTACGTTGGAAGCGAGGGAAGAGACACTGGCTTCAGTCATCCAACAAACCGGTGCTATTGAGATCCATCCATATAACAACCTGAAAATTATCGCGGGCCAGGCTACCGCCACCGTTGAACTGCTGGAAGAGAAACCCGATCTGGATAGTGTGTTGGCTCCCGTTGGCGGCGGCGGTTTGCTGAGCGGAACTGCCCTGGCCTGTCATTATCTTGCTCCCCTGATCCGCGTAATTGCTGCTGAACCTGTTGAAGCCGATGACGCTTTCAAGTCCTTCACAGAAAGGAGATTCATTCCATCAATGAATCCCACCACCATTGCCGACGGACTGAGAACCTCTTTGGGAAGCCTTACATTTCCTATCATTCTTGAGTATGTTGACCGGATTGTCACCGTAAGCGATCACTCTATCATTGAAGCCATGAAACTGATATGGGAACGGATGAAGCTGATTGTGGAACCATCGGCTGCCGTACCGTTGGCCGCCCTGATCGAGAAGCGTGAACTCTTCCCAGGTGACAAGATCGGAATCATTCTTTCAGGTGGAAACGCCGACCTTGATCATTTGCCCTGGAAATTATGAAACCTGGTATTCTATATCTAATCCCTTCCACGCTGGGCGATACACGACCCGAAGACGTGCTGCCTGAAAAGACACTCACGATCATCCGGTCACTTGATTCGTTTATTGTGGAAGAGATTCGCAGCGCCAGGCGCTTTCTGAGGAAAGCAGGGTTCACCGGTGACTTTACTACCACCGGATTTCTTGTCTTCAATGAACATACCAACAGGGATGGATTGATCGATTTTCTCACTCCGATGATCTCGGGAATGAACACAGGTCTTCTTTCGGAAGCCGGCACACCCTGTATCGCTGATCCGGGAGCTGAAATTGTCGAAATAGCCAGACAAAACAACATTCCGGTCGCCCCGCTTTCGGGCCCCAATTCCATCCTTCTGGCACTGATGGCTTCTGGCTTCAATGGCCAGAATTTTACTTTCCATGGTTACCTTCCGATTGACCGGAAAGCCCGTCATCACAAGATCAGAGAGATGGAAAAGAGTACCGTTGAAAAACAACAAACCCAGATATTCATTGAAACTCCTTACAGAAATAAACCTATCTTTGAAGCCTTAACCCAAACCTGTAACCCGGCAACCCGGCTTTGTATCGCCGTTGACCTTACAATGGAAAGTGAATCCATTCGTGTTCGTACCATCGGTGAGTGGCGGAAAAGCAATGAACAATTACCCAAAAAACCTGCAGTTTTTCTGCTTTACTGATTATGATACGATCTTGTAACAATTGCAGGATCTGTTCGTCTAACAACATTTAAAAAACTTACCCATTCTATTGGAAACAATCCTTTCGATTCATCAACTTTCCAAACGATATGGCCGGATCCAGGCGGTCAATCAGTTATCGATGGAAGTAATCAAGGGACAAGTATTTGGAATTCTTGGCCCGAACGGTAGTGGAAAGACCACTACCCTTGGCATGGTGCTTGACCTGATCCGTCCCGATTCCGGCAGTTTTACATGGTTTGGGGAAGAACCGTCAAAAGAGAGCAGAAAACGTATCGGCGCCGTCATCGAAACACCCAACTTCTTTCCCTATTTAAGCGCCCGCAGAAACCTCGAAATCGTTGCCAAAATCAAGGATTTCGATTACTCTGATATCGACAGGGTACTTCATACTACCGGTTTACATGACCGCAGGAATGACAAATTCAAGACCTTCTCTTTCGGTATGAAACAGAGACTTGCACTGGCGTCAGCTTTGCTGAACAAGCCAGACATCCTGATCCTGGATGAGCCCACAAATGGGCTTGATCCCCAGGGAATCGCGCAGATCAGACGGCTGATTCTACAGGTGGCCAGGGAAGGCATCACTATCATACTCGCCAGTCATCTCCTGGATGAAGTTCAAAAGATTTGTACACACGTTGCTGTCCTGAGCAAAGGGAATCTCCTGTTCTCTGGAGCTGTCAATGAAGTACTCGCTGTATCCGACTGTATTGAGCTTGCTTCATCCGATAATGAAATATTGAAAGCTGCTATCGAGGAACATCCTGCGTTTAAATCGGTTACTGAATCTGACGGGATCCTGCTGGCTGTGTTTTCAGAAGAGGTACGACCCGGCACGATCAGCGAATACCTGAATCAGCGAAAAATCACCCTTTCGCATCTGGTGGAGCGGAAGCGAACACTTGAACAACATTTTCTGGAACTCCTGAAAGATACCCAACCATGAAGCTACTTACCATCGAACTGAAAAAAATCCTTCCTTATAAAACGTTCTGGATCGTTATAGGGCTCTACTTCCTTTTTCTTGCCCTGGGTATTATTATGGCAGAATATATCGTCAACGCAATGGTTGACGATGTGAACAATCGGTTGCCCATTCCCCTACCCCATGCTGTACTGTTCAATTTTCCTGACATATGGCAGAATCTCACTTTCTTTGCCAGCATCCGTTTTGTACTGATCTTTCCGGCAATTATTGTAATCATTCTGATTACAAATGAGTTCACGAATAAGACAGTCCGTCAGAACATCGTAAACGGAATGTCGCGCAGTGAGTTTATCCTTTCCAAACTCCAGGTAGTCCTCATGCTAGCTCTTGTAATTTCTGGCATTCTCATGATCGTGATGCTGATTCTTGGTCTGGTCCATTCCGACAGCCAGAGCCTTTCGATGATATTTACACGTTTTTCATTTGTCATCGGCTTCTTTATCCAGATGCTTACTTACCTTTGCTACGCCTTTTTTATTGCATTTATCCTCCGGAACACGGGCCTGGCAATTGCCTTGTTCACCCTCTATACAATTATCATCGAACCAGTTATCTATTTCTTTCTGCGTGCCCCTTTCATGTGGGAAAACAAGGTATATACGTACCTGCCCGTGAATGCCGTTATCCGGATCGTAGAATATCCTTCTATCCCAGCACTGAAGAAACTGATGAATTTTCAACTACAGGAAGAGGTCTCCCTCCTCTCCTGTTCCATCCCAATGATCTATGCAGTTGTGATGATTGCAATCGTATACCTGACATTCAACAGAAGGGATTTATAGGTGCAGGATTTCGTCAGAGTCCTGAATATTTTCGTAAGGCCCATTCAACGGTGAGAAAACTAAGAATGAGCAGAAACACCCAGACGGAGTTGATCAGTTCCGAAAAGATCTTCTGGTTATATGAGATAGAATGGATCTCATTATTCTCTTTCAACAATTCCGGAAGGTCATTCATTTCGTATGGGCGCAGCAATTTCCCCTGGTGGCTTTCCGCGATCCGGGAAAGCAGATTGTGATCGGCCTCGAGGTTCAGGGCCTCCAGGTTGACAGAGGTGACAACAAATGAACCTCTTTTCTCATAATGATCCGGTCCGGCTGATACCGCAGCTCTGTATGAATAGACTCCCGGAGGGAAAGATCCTGCCCTGAGGAAATAGGCTGAGCCGGTTCGACCGAACGAAAAGGGATAGGTTCGCTCCTTGTCATCCGTGATGACCAGTGAAACCTCCGGATCGTTGATTAGTTCATAGCTCTTGTTATATAACTCTGCTTGCATTTCAACAGTCTCATTTTCAATAAATTCAGATTTAACCTTCACCCTAAAATAGCTTTTATCCTGTTTCACACATAAAAATTGAACAATTTTCTGGATCATCTCATCAAATGTCTGATAATCCCCTGATTGCCTATAATCCATGATCCGCCACCTCCAAAAATTCTCTCCGGAAATGAACCCTCTTTTTTGATCGGCAGACTGAATGAAAGAGATCAGGGGGAATTGGGTCATGATCCCGTTCAACTGCTGATAAGCAAGTATCTCTGTCAGTGATGAGAACTGATAAGATGCAAAGGGACATTGCAGGGGAGGGAGTTTAGGGACAAGCTTTTTCAGGGATTGGCTAATGGTAAAATAAGGAAATGCCTCATTGATAACCGGATAGGATTCAGTGTACGATTCTTTTAAGACCGACAGGGACATCCCTGAATTCAACCGGTTGAACGCCTGGATATCCAGTTGCGATCCAAAAATAAACAGAGCGGAAGGAAGCCTGGCAATCCTCGATTCAGAAATCCGGATTCCACGGGTGGAAGGGATCTGATAGAATATGGTCAGAGCAGCGCTGTCATCTGAAAGAAGAAACTCTTCAGGCGTTCGCATGACCACT
>JAFGNY010000258.1 GCA_016926765.1 Bacteroidales bacterium
AAGAGGTGGCCAGCCCGGTTGCCTGGGACCGAGATCCCCAGCTGGTTCTCAATTTCTATAACATGCGCCGGAAGCAGTTGTATGAAGTGGAACCCAATGCGGCTCATGTCGCTCTGGCTGAGCTCGAAAAGGATTTTAACGTGGAGATCATCACCCAGAATGTAGATGACCTCCACGAACGTGCCGGATCAACGAATGTACTGCACCTGCATGGCGAACTAAAGAAGGTCAGGTCGACGCTTAATCCCTCCTATGTTGTCACACTTGACGGCTGGGAGCTGAAGCTGGGCGACCTCTGCCCGAAAGGCGCCCAACTCAGGCCGCACATCGTCTGGTTCGGGGAGGAAGTTCCGAACATCCTGACCGCCGGTACGATCGTGAAAAAAGCCGATCTTTTTGTGGTCATCGGCACTTCGTTACAGGTTTATCCTGCAGCCGGACTTCTGCATCATGCATCCCATACCATCCCGAAATATCTGATCGACCCCAATGCTGAACCCGACCGGTATGTCATGAACCTGACAGTGATCAGAGAGAAGGCAACCGTTGGAGTAGGACAATTAATTGCTTTACTGAAGCAGATTTCTTAATACTTTTGTCCCTCATTCATTTTCTCATACTATTCAGCCTATGACCAGGAGACCGGAATATGATGCCAGATTCGTGGTGAACTTCTACGCGCACTTTGTAGAGGGATTGATGAAAGGCGAGCAGATGATCATCGATACGATGGGCGACCAGTTGCCAAAGTGGAAGATGCTGGATATCGGCATCGGGGCGGGCCGTACTACCCGGCATTTTGCTCCCCGCGTGAAGGAATACCTGGGAGTAGATTATGTTCCCGGGATGATTGAAGTAGTCAAAAGAAAGTTCCCGCATCCCGAACCTCACGTGAAGTTTGAGGTGGCTGATATCCAATCGATGCCACAGATCCCCGACAGCAGTGTTGATTTCTGTCTCTTCAGCTTTAACGGTCTGGACTGCAATCCTTATGAGGAGCGCATGAAGGGGCTGAGTGAGATTTCCCGTATGTTAAAACCCGGGGGCTATTTCCTCTTCTCTACTCATAATCTGCTGGCTATCGACGTGATCTTTGAGATCGAGAAGACAAAAAACCCGGTCAAACTGGGTTATTCGATTTTCAAAAGGATCTTGCTTCACCTGATGCTGGGCCCGGTCAACAAGCTGAAACAAAAGGATCATATCTATATCCGCGATGCCGCTCACCTTTTCAGGGTCAAACACATGTACCATAAACCGGCCGAAGTGATCAGTCAGTTGAAACAGGTCGGTTTTACGGAGATCCGCATGTTCGACTACCCCGAATGCAACGAGATCACCGGGCGGGACCCCGCCACCATCACAGACTCAGCTTTCGTATTTTTCCTGGCGAAGAGATAAACTTCGCACCTCACAACAGTCCCTTCGCCTTGAGGGCAGCCTCCAATTCGCGGTAGCTGATCGGTTTGGCAACGATCTGCTTATCCCTGTCCAGGAGAAACATTGTGGGGGTTGCGTAGATGTTGTAAAGGGTAGCCGCTGTGCCATCAAATCCTTTCAGGTCGGAGGTATTGATCCAGTGGAGCTGGCCGCTGTTCACCACCTGAAGCCAGCTGTCGCGGCTGGTGTCAATAGAAACTGCCAGCACTTCGTATCGTTTGGGCTTCTGGGCTTCGTAGAGGGTTTTCACTTTCGGAAGCATGTCAGTACAGTGGCCGCATTCGCTCGACCAGAAGATTAGCAGGGTATATTCGGAAGGAATTCCTGAGAGTTTCACTGATTGGCCATTGGTATCCGGAATCTCAAAATCGGGAGCCGGCTGGCCGATAGCGATCTTCTTAAAGGTATCGAGCTTTTTCTGCAATGCCGATTTTTTTTCCTGGTCCTCGCACGAATAAGGGTCCTGGTAGTTATCCGCCAGGTAAGTGATCACCTCTTCAAAGTGGTATTTGTCAAACCCGCTGACGAGATAGTCCAGCAAGTATTTGAAGATGTCGGGATTTTGACTGGCGGCATTGAGCAGCAGGGTAACCGCCTTGATGAATTCTGTCTCCAGCTGCTTCTGTGTGTAGCGGTTGTTGCCGTACAGAGCAAGGTAGGAGATCGCTTTGTTGGGCCAGGCATTGGAACGAAGCAGGGCCGTATCGTTGAAATCAACCTGGTCAAAATAGTGTTGCTTCAGAAATTCGAGGCGGATGTCGGGAGTCAGGGAAACCGGCAGGAAAGGAGCGCTGTAGTGGGATAAGATCCTGACAGAATAGGAAGCCGGAAAAGTTCTTTTCAGGGAATCCAGCAACGCCTTCTGCTGACGCTGCACCTGCTCGTACGTAGCGGCCGCTTTGAAATAAAAGGAGTCCTGATCAGGGTAATAATCCACGACCGGCTGCAGAAGTTCAAGTTTAGTCTGGCTGATCCTGTCGGCTTTCATGAAATCGTAATAGATCCTGTTTTCAACTGATTCAACGATCCGCAGGCTGTCAAAGGGAGAGGAAGCATCGGAATAAATACGGATCTCCTCCCTGTTGAAAATGAGGTCTATATTGTTATCCTTACCCCAGCTAATCCGGTACATTCCCGGAGAAAGGGTGGCCGGCATCGGGAAAGAGAAGGTACCGGCGCCGTCACTCCTTGCAGAGTCGAGAAGCGTATTCTTTTCCCCATAGAAATTCAACAGATAGATCTTCTGGTCAGTCAACCCTTTCAGCTGACCTCCAAGTGTATAGGTCGTCTGGGTTATCCCGGTAAGTGGCACCGCAAAGAGGAGAATCCACAAAATTTTTCTCATGACAGCAATTGATTTTCAACCGTTATTTTCCAGTTCCGAATAACTCCTCCAGCTTGTCAGTAAGATCTTCCCCCCGCAGGTTGTGGGCAATAATGATCCCGTCCTGATCCAACAGCACATTCGATGGGATGGAACGGATTCCATACAACGTTGAGGCATTATTGTTCCAGAATTGGAGATCGGAAACCTGATTCCATGTAAGGAGATCCGTTCTGATCGCTTCAATCCATTTATCTCGGTCTCTGTCGAGAGAGACGCCGAGGATATCAAATCCTTTTTCATGGTATTTTTTCCAGGCTTCCACCACATTCGGATTTTCTGCCCTGCAGGGACCGCACCAGGAAGCCCAGAAGTCGATCAGCAGGACCTTCCCTTTCAGGGAAGAGAGGGTCAACGGATTGCCGGTGGTATCCGCCTGGGTGAAATCAGGGGCGGGCATCCCCACCTGAACCGCTTTCAGGATATCCACCTGCTTGTTGAGTTCCTGTAAGTAAATTGAATTGCTCAGGATGGTGTCTATCGCCAGAGTAGCCTCTTCCAAAGTGGGAAGATCAAACAGATAGGCGTTGCGGTAAATGAGGTAGGGGGCCACCACACTGCTGTGATTCTCCTTCGCAAAAGCCAGGATTTGTTCTTTCTGGTTGGCCTCAACGACCTCATACATGGAATCGGCCTTTGCCATCGCCAGTTCATCATTCGCCTCTTTGGCATTTCTGTAATCCTGGTAGATTGCATTCATCTCCTGATTTAATGGCTTCATCTGTTTCAAATAGTTTTCATAGACTTTCTGGGATAGGGAGCCATTGATGGCTGTTCCTTCCAGGCTGTCGGCCAGAATGGCAATGGTCATGTCGGAATTCTCCACGAAAAACGGAACATAGACTTTCGTGTTTTTCACGCTCAGGTACCACAGTTCGGGACTTTCGATACTCCCGTTGAAGTTAAATTTCCCGGCAGTAATATTTGCTGAATCGATGATTTTCCACTCTCCGGCATCCCGTTTTTGCAGATAAACAAGCCCGGTATCAATGCCGGTAACGGAACCGGCAATTTTATATTGATTTTTCGGTCCACAGGAGTTTAGACCTATGATAACCACAGATAAAACGATCAGTAAATTTCTCATGAGCGATTCTCTTTTAAGGTTGGTTTTTGTTGATTTTACTGGCAAAGTTCGCAAACTTTCGGCTATCCGCAGCCTCACCTATTGAAATAATCAAGACTTTGCAGAATTCACTATATTTGTAATGCTGAAAATCCGTTTTACCCCATCCCTGAAGGGAGCCTGATTTTCAGCAACTTCTCCCTTTCGGGCAGGGGTAAAAAAGTTGCTGACAATAATCCTGTTTACCACATGAAGAAAAGATTGATATTAAGTTGGCTTGCGGTTGCCTTGTTAATAACCCTTTCGGCCTATTCACAAAATCCATATTCTCCGAAATACGACCTCTCCCGCACCCCGGTTTTGTATACCGTTGGATATTCCCATCTGGATACGCAGTGGCGGTGGGACTATGAAGAGACGATCAACGATTTTCTGAAAGCAACATTGGATGAAAACTTCTACCTGTTTGACACATATCCCGACTATGTCTTCAGTTTCAGCGGAGCCCGCCGCTACCGGATGATGAAAGAGTACTATCCGGAACGTTACATGGAGATGAAAAAATGGATCATTCACGACCGCTGGTTTGTAGGGGGATCTTCTGTGGACGAGTGTGATCCCAATGTCCCTTCTCCCGAATCGATCATCCGACAGGTCCTTTACGGGAATAACTACTTCCGGTCTGAATTCGGTAAGGAGAGCGTAGATTTCCTGCTTCCCGATTGTTTCGGATTCCAGGCGCATTTCCCAAGTGTATTGAATCACTGCGGCCTGAAAGGCTTCTCTACGCAGAAGCTATCCTGGGGTTCCGCCAACGGAATTCCTTTTTCCCTCGGGACATGGGTTGGGCCCGACGGAAAGGGCATCGTCTCCGCGCTCAATGCAACCTCTTATGTTGGCGGGATCCAGGAGAGGCTCGACACGTCGGCTTACTGGTCGGAACGTGTGTTTGACAATGGAAGGAAGTACGGTGTTTTCGCTGATTTTCGCTATTACGGCGTGGGCGATGTCGGCGGCGCTCCGCGAGAGGAGGATGTGCAGCATGCCGAAGGGAGCATGAACCATCGCGACAGCAAAATCCAGGTCTACCTCTCCTCCAGCGACCAGCTTTTCCGGGACCTTAC
Organism: Bacteroidales bacterium; assembly: GCA_016926765.1. Lineage (GTDB taxonomy): Bacteria > Bacteroidota > Bacteroidia > Bacteroidales > FEN-979 > QYOJ01. Next base: position 5,015 of record JAFGNY010000258.1, read on the forward strand.
TCCGGAAGAAGCTTTAAAACTCCCCTCCTATACCGGTGATCTGTTGCTGACGGAGCATTCAGCCGGATCGATCACCTCCCAGGCTTATATGAAACGGTGGAACCGGAAAAATGAGCTGCTGGCCCAGGCCGCTGAACCCCTCGCGGTGATGGCCGACCGCCTGTGTGCCATCCCCTATCCGAAAGAGCGGTTGAATGAAGCCTGGTGGCTCGTACTCGGCTGCCAGATGCACGATATCCTTCCCGGTACTTCCATCCCATCGGCTTACGGATATGCCTGGAATGACGAGGTGCTGGCGATGAACCTTTTTGCTTCTGTGCTGGAGAGTTCCGCCGGAGCTGTGATACGCGCTATGGAGACAACAGCCAGGGGAATTCCCGTAGTAGTCTACAACCCAATTTCTATCGAACGTGAGGATGTCGTTGAAGTAATGCTGCGTTTTCCTGACGGAGCTCCGGAATTTATCCGGGTATATGGTCCTGATGGGAATGAGGTGTTAAGTCAGGTTATCGCCCAGACAAAAACGACTCTTTCAATCCTCTTCCTTGCCAGGGTTCCCTCGTTCGGATTAGCCTGTTTCGACATAAGACCTGTACAGGAATTTCCAGCAACCTCTTCACAGATTAGAGCGAGTCGTCTCAGCCTTGAAAATGAATTTTATCGAATCCTGATTGGCACTGATGGAGACATCCACAGCATCCTGGACAAGCGACTCGAGAAAGATCTGCTATCAGGAAGCATGAAACTCGAATTTCTGAAAGAACACCCACGCTACTGGCCTGCCTGGAATATGGATTGGAACAACCGCAAAGAGCCGCCCATCGGATGCGTGGAAGGTCCTGCCACTACAACCCTGGTCGAAAACGGTCCCGTTAGAATCACTTACAAAATTATACGACAGGCCCGTAATTCCCTCTTCACCCAGTGGATCCATCTCACAGCAGGAGAGTCCGGCGCACGGATCACGATCGATAATGAAGTGGCCTGGCAATCGCAAGGGGTCAGCCTGAAAGCATCCTTCCCGCTGACAGCTTCAAACAGCAAGGCAACCTATAACCTGGGCCTCGGCACCATTGAACGTCCCATCAACCATCCGAAAAAATATGAAGTCCCCTCCCGCGAATGGTTCGACCTCACCGATCGTTCCGGAACCTTCGGAGTGACGATCCTTGAAGATTGTAAATTCGGCTCCGACATGCCCAATGACTCCACCCTGCGCCTGACCTTACTTTTTACTCCCAT
>JAFGNY010000259.1 GCA_016926765.1 Bacteroidales bacterium
GGGTTCATCATTGATCACTTCAGGTCACCGGTCGGATTCGATGCTCTCTTCCCCCAACAGTTTTGGCTTAAACCCGCCCTGGGTGGTTGGGTTAAACTGGAACAGACTCACTACATCGAGCGTGGAGCCCGACCAGGCCCCGGGCGTGATCAACAGATAGGTGCGTACATCATGGGTGCTCTGTGCCCCATCCACCCACGACCCCGTATTGGCGTATATAGAGGTGTATTGACTACCGGTTGGATAGACCTCGATCATCGGTTCATGAGTATGGCCAAATGCAACGATTTTACAGGTAACAGGTGCCGGCGATTTCATATATTCAGTCTGGGCCGCCGAGAAGAGGTCGGAATGGCCGTTCCAGATAGCGATGATGCATTCGTTAATAGGAACTAACACGTTGTTCGCTGTCTGCGTCATCGGCCATTCGCTTTCGATCAGGGGGTTGTACATCTCTTTTGCCCCATGAAAAGAGAAGAGCTGGGTATAGTCGTTGATCCCCGACATCCGGATGTTATTGGCCCAGAAGTCGGGCGGCCACATGCCGAAACGAAACAGGGTATATGCGATAGCAATATCCCAGGCGGCATCAAACTCAAATGACCCCTGGGTGCCCCGGGTCGATTTGAGCATCCCCGGATGCTCCATGTTCCCCTGAGCATACAACCGTGAGATAAAATAGCCGGGAGGCAGTATATGGCCCTGGTTGATTAGCGGTTGAGGACAATTAAAAAAATCATACCGGTGGCCGTGTTCCATCACGATCTCCGGAACCGGGAAATACCTGCCCAGACCAATGGTATCGCTTTTCCAGGTAATTCCCGGAATGATCCCCTGGATGATCTCCTTGTTTATCAGCATGTCGTGGTTCCCAGGAACGAAGATCAGTTCAATCTCCCCGGATGCCGCGATGGCTCTGAGCTTTTCGATCACCGGCAGGTTGACCGGATTATTGGCCACCGACTGGAAATAGTCCATGCTGTTGGTGATCCCCGTTGCCGAATCAAATGGAGGCATCGAAAAAGGCACAATCCATTCATCCAGAAGATCCCCCAGGATGACCACCTGCCTGACCTCATCTCCTCCCAGAACTCCATCCAGCAGACTGACCAGCGCAGGACCGTTTTCTCCAAACCAGCCATATTTATTAACAATGCTTCGTGCATCCCCCATATGGACATCGCTGATCACAAGAATCGACTCCCGGGTAACCGAATCCCCCCGTGAGTCACCCGTAAGATCGGGATGCTTCTGAAAAGTGCGAAGTTGCAAGGTGACATCCGACGAGAAAGAGGTGCCACTCAACGTATGCAATCCCTTTCTGATCGTGATCCAATATTGCCATCCGTCATGAAGGGCAAAATCGGGATGGAACAAGAGGATGGCATGGTGGCCTGATGCCAGAACCGTAATGTTCCCGTCACACGATCCCTCCTGATCCGACAAGGAGAGATTGGCCGCCACTGTGCCGGTATCCAGCGCCTCCGAAAAGAGTAGTTCCACCGACCTGACCGTATAGGGAATCTGGTAATAGAGATCATGCTTCAGATCATACCCCGCCATTGTGACTGTTAAAACGGGTTGAGGGTTGTATTCCTGATTTTCTTTTTGACATCCTGATGCCGTGATCAGGAAAAAAATCCCTGATAATGCCAGGAGTCCGTTAAACTGGAAAGTAAAATTTAACTTCGACATAGTACAATTATCATTATTTGCATTAAGTAAAACTACTATGATACCTGCTATTTTTCAAAGTTACAATTAATTTCATGAACAAACCAATTAGGGAGGCTCTCTCTATTAGCGGAGGCACCATCACCAATCCCATCGATCCTCCGGTGATCAGCCTCATCGAAGCCATCTTTCAGATCATGGCTTCATTCTTTGCCACCCATGGAACAAAGATGTTCCTTGGGATGGATCCGTGACGATGAGGGTACTTGTGTAAATTGTTTTGATGACGTATCTTCGCAGTACCTATGGGAACCTTACTGGTAATCTGGGAATTATGAAACGGAGCCTGAATATCCTTGTTATTCTGGGAATGCCATTGCTCTTTGCCTGCATCAAACCCTATAATCCGGTCATTGACAGCAATGCCGCAAGCAAGTATGTCGTATCGGGCCGTGTTACCAATACGGAAGGCTGGCAGGAAGTCCAGGTCTCCCTCTCCTCTCCTATCGAATCTCCGGAGTACATCCCGGTAGGTTCATGCTGGGTGACCATTTTTGACGACAAAGGGAATCTGTTTGCCATGGAAGAATACGCACCAGGACTCTACCGGGTATGGATGGACCAGCAGGACCTTGTCCCCGGAACCTCTTACAAGGTAAAGGTTACAACGCCCGATGGCGAAGAGCTTGAATCGGGATTTGACCGGATGCCGACTGGTCCTCCCATCGATTCTGTCTATTATCACATTGAAGATATCCCCACAACCAATCCGGATATATCGCTGACAGTCATGCAATTTTATGTGGACCTGAATGCAGTGGGTGACTACAGCCAGTATTACCAATGGGAGATTGTAGAGACCTGGGAATACGAAGTGGCCCATCCCGTGGAATATTATTACGATGGCGCCTTCCACGAGGTGAAGCCGCCCGATTATACCAACAAGGTTTGCTGGATCACCCAATCAGTGAAGAATGTATTTACCGTATCCACGAAAAACCTCTCCCAAAATATCTACAATCAATACCCATTACAAACTGTTGATGGGACCAGTTCCTCCCGTCTTGGGATCATGTACAGCACCCTGATACGCCAGTTTGCCCTGAGCGAACGAGCTTACAACTACTGGGATGAACTGAGAATCAACAGCAACGAACAGGGCGGCCTTTATGAGAAACAGCCCTTTGCTATCAAAGGCAACCTGGTGAATGTCAGCAACCCTGAGAAAGAGGTCCTGGGATATTTTTATGCAGCGTCCGAGACTACCCGCAGGTACTTTTACCATGATGTTGAAGGGATTGTCCTCGATTTCCACGATCAGTGCTACGAAGAAGAACTCTTTCCATACTTCTGGCAATCTGTCAACCCCAGGGAATATCCTGTATACTACTATTACAACGAAACCGGGAGGTTGAAAATCCTGAACCGATCCTGTGTCGACTGCCGGCTTCAGGGTGGAACAACCGTGAAACCCGATTTTTGGCCTGAGTAGGATACATAGTAAAATGCAAAATGGCAAAACAGTTTTCACCATTTCACCATTTCACTATTTCACCATTTTTCTGGTCTCCCCGCCAGGGCTCGAACCTGGGACCCGTTGATTAAGAGTCAACTGCTCTGCCAGCTGAGCTACGGAGAGAAACCGGGCGGCAAAGATACAACCTTTTCAGCTTTTTGGAAAATTTTCAGGGAAAACTAATTATGTGGTACATTTGCAAGCGGACGAGCGGATGAGCGGACAAGCGGACAGGGATCCGGCATCTGGGAACATCGACCAGAATGGACAAAGGAAACAAACATAAGTCGGCCCTTTCAGTGCAAGCCGGCGTTGAACCTCCCTCCCAGGTCAACGCAGAGGCAATTCGTAATCTCAAATCCCGGAAATCCTCGTTTCTCTCCACTCCCCAGTACCTTGAAGGGATTTTTGAAGGAAACCGGACCATCCTCAGCAAGGCCATCACCCTGATCGAAAGCTCCCGTTCCGATCACCAAGCCCAGGCACAGGAGATCATAAGCGAATGCCTGAAAACCCCTAAAGGAGACTTACTCCCTCCCCTTCAGGGGAGGGCCGGGGAGGGGTTATCCGGCATCCGAATTGGCATCACCGGAGTTCCCGGAGTTGGAAAAAGTACCTTCATCGAGGCGCTCGGGAAACATGTTACCGGTCTTGGGCACAAGCTTGCAGTGCTCGCGGTGGACCCCAGCAGTACGATTTCCAAAGGGAGCATCCTGGGAGATAAAACCCGCATGGAGAGCCTGGCCATCGATCCCAATGCCTTCATCCGTCCATCGGCCTCTTCGGGATCGCTGGGAGGCGTAGCACGCAAGACACGGGAGACAATCTACCTTTGTGAAGCTGCCGGATTCGATGTGGTGTTTGTGGAGACCGTCGGGGTAGGACAATCGGAAACTGTTGTGAAGTCGATGGTCGATTTCTTTCTCCTGCTGATGCTGGCCGGCGCAGGCGACGAACTGCAGGGAATCAAGCGCGGCATCATTGAGATGGCTGACGCACTGATCATCAACAAAGCAGACGGGGACAACCTGAAGAAGGCAAAGATTGCTGCCATGGACTACACTAAAGCTGTACATCTCTTTCCTCCTTCCCATACCGGTTGGATCCCTGTTGTCGATCTGTGTTCCGCCAAAACCCATGAAGGGGTCCCGAAAATATGGGAGATCATCCTGGCCTTCCAGACAACCATGCTGCAGCACGGTCATTTTCAGCGGAACCGGATGAGCCAGAACCGGCAGGTGTTTCATCAGGCCATTGAAGAGAAACTGGCAGACCAGTTTTATACTCACCCGGGCATCCGAAAACAGTTGCTTGAGTTAGAGAAACAGGTCACCAGTGGATCACTAAATCCCTATCAGGCAGTAAATTCGCTATTCGCTGATCGCTAATCCCTTTTTTTTAAAAACGGCGATATTGTCCAAAACAACTCTTTCGGATTGAAGGGTTTGGTGATAAAGCCGCTCATGCCAAACTGGAAGATCTTTTCCCGGTCCTCCAGGAAGACTGAGGCGGTGAGCGCAATGATAGGGAGTTCCTGATAATAGTCATCATTCATCGCCCTGATCTTCAGGGTGGCTTCGTATCCGCTCATTTCGGGCATGTGCAGGTCCATCAGCACCACGTCGTACCGGTTCTTCTCCACCATTTCCACCGCTACCCTGCCATTTTCAGCAATGTCGAATTTGGCCTCCCACTTCGTCAGGTACTTCGACACGATCTTCTGGTTCACAAGGTTGTCCTCGACGACCAGTACTTTCAATCCTTTCAGGCTGTGGAAGGCGGATTTCTGGTGAGGATCATCTTCCACAAATTTTTTATCGCTTACCAGGAACGGAAGTGAAAAGGAAAAGGTACTACCCTTACACACCACGCTTTTTACCTTTAGCTCTCCCCCCTGCAGTTCCACCAGCTTCTTTGTGATGGCAAGTCCGAGTCCGGTCCCTCCGTATTTCCGCGTGGTGGAAGAACTCGCCTGGGTGAAACTCTCGAAAATGACCTCTATTTTATCTTCAGGGATACCGATACCGGTGTCGATGATAGAAAATCCGATATCGATCTGACCGTTGTATTTCTTCACCGGCTTTGCCTCGATGATGATACTTCCTTTTTCGGTAAACTTCACGGCGTTACCAACCAGGTTGATCAGGATCTGTGTCAGCCGGGTCGAATCGCCCAGCAAAACCATGGGGATGCCCTCATCGATCCTCAGATCGAGAACAAGATGACGACGATTTACTTCGTAATCGAAACTCTGTTTGACACCGGTAAGTAGCTTTCGCATCTCGAACTCCACCTTCTCAAACTCAATCCGGCCGGCGTCAATCTTCGAGTAATCGAGGATGTCGTTGACGATCTGGAGGAGGTTGTCAGCAGAAAACTTCAAGATCTCCAGGCTGTCCAACTGATCGGATCTCGGTTCTTCCTCCCGGAGGAGGTTTACCGTGTTGATGATGGCGTTGAGGGGTGTGCGTATCTCGTGGCTCATGGTGGAGAGAAACTTCTGCTTGGCACGGGTGGCATCTTCGGCCAACTCCTTGGCCTTTTTCAGGTCTTTTTCAATCTCCTCCCGCCAAATGATCTCCTCTTCTAGATTTTTGCGTTGCCTGTATATCTTCATGAAGACCGTTACCTTCCCGATCAGGATATCGGGGATGATCGGTTTGGTGATAAAATCGACAGCGCCTGTCTTGATCCCTTTTACACGGTAATAATCCTCGTTGTAAAAAGCGGTAATGTAGATAATCGGGATCAACTCGTTCAAAGGGTTCTTCCGCATCTTCTCCACCGTCTCAAACCCGTCCATACCGGGCATTCTGACGTCCATCAATACAAGTGCAAACTCGGTTTTATTTGCTTTTTCGACCGCCTCCTGTCCTGAATTCGCCCGTACCATTTCGATATCCAGGTCGGCCAGCATCTCCTCCAGAACGATGATGTTCTTGAGCCGGTCGTCGACAATCAGTATTTTTGGTTTCACATTCATATGAATGAATTCAGGAATTTTGCAATCTCTTTCAGTTTGAATACATGATCGGGGTTGACTGTTTCGATGGCCGACCGGGGCATCGAAACCGATTCCGACTCCTCCGGGTCCTGTACAATCGTCAGACCTCCCATCTCCTTGATCTTTTTCAATCCGTGGCTGCCGTCGTTGTTTGCTCCTGTAAGGATGATGCCGATCAATCCATCTCCGTAAGCTTCGGCTGCTGTCTCAAACAGGACATCGATCGACGGTCTGGCATAATTCACCCGTTCCCCAACCGTCAGCGTAAACGAGCAATCCTTTTCCATCAGCAGATGGTAATTCGGGGGAGCGATATAAGCGAATCCTCCTGTTGGAATCTCCTTTTCATCCGCCTCCTTCACCCTGATCTTTTTCATTCCGTCGAGAAAGGAAGCAAGGTAATTGTCGGCATCAGGACTCATATGCTGCACGATGACCACAGGAAGCTGGAAGCGTTTGTCGAGTTCCCCGAAGATCACCTTAAGTGCATTCAATCCTCCTGCTGAAGATCCGATCACAACAGCCTGATATTTTTTTTTTGCCCCCATCAACCTCTAAAATTACAAATATTTTTTAATGTAGATCCTTTCCTGGTTCACCACCGGTTCGAATGCATTATAATGAACGGAAAACTGTAGGTTCTCCTTTGATCCGAGGCAGAGAAACCCTCCTCCCGGAAGCGATTCCATGAAAAGTTCGATCACTCTGTCCTGCAACTGTTTGTTGAAATAGATCAGTACATTGCGGCAGATTACCAGATTCATCTCCGCGAAAACACTGTCTGTCACCAGGTTATGGTTGGCAAAAACAACGTTCTTTTTCAGGGATTCATGGAGTAAAGCTGTTTCGTCATCCGCTGTATAATAATCTGAAAAAGAGCGCTTTCCTCCTGCTTTCTGGTAGCTGACAGTAAATTCCTTGATCCGGCTGATAGGATACTGCGCCTTTTTTGCATTCCGGAGGATCACCGGGTTGAAATCGGTTGCGTAGATCTGAGTCTTGTGCAGAAGCCCCTCCTCTTTCAGCATGATCGCCATGGAATAAACCTCTTCACCGCTGGCACAACCGGCATGCCAGACCGTCACACGCGGGTAGGTTCGTAACACCGGCAAAACGCTCTGCCGTAAAGCTTTGTAGAAACTCGGATCCCTGAACATTTCGGTAACAGTGATAGAGAGGTCCATCAGGAGCTGGTCGGTAAAGGCAGGGTCGTAGATCGCTTTGTAGGTCATCTCGGTAATGGAATTCAATCCCGAGATCTGAAAACGGTTCAGAATCCGACGCTTCAGGTGAGCCTGGGAGTAATTTCGGAAATCATATCCATACTTCAGATAAAGCGCTTCAATCAAAAGTTTGATTTCGACATCCTGGTTTTCAATTATTTCTTCTTCTTTTTTTTTCAAGATACCGGTGTTAGTCGGAGGATTTTACTGTGGTCACAAAAAGGTTTTTTATAACGGAGGCCAGAGTGCTGGCAACCAGAATAGCTACGATGATATAAAGAGAGTCGGAGGTGGACAGGTGGATCCACCCCAGATAGTGAAGGATCATCTTCAGCCCGACAAAGGTCAGCAGCAGGGCAAGACCCAGTTTGAGGTACTGAAACCGGTTTATCACATCGATCACAAGGAAAAAGAGTGAACGCAATCCGAGAATAGCGAAAATATTTGAAAAGAACACGATATATGGATCCTGGGTGATACTGAAGACAGCAGGAACAGAGTCAACCGCAAAGAGGACATCTGCAAATTCGATGATCATCAGCACCAGGAACAAGGGAGTAATAAAAAATTTCCCTCCGATCCTGACCCAGAATTTGTCCCCGTGGTCCTGCCGGGTTACTGAGAACCACCTGGAAGCGAACCGGACAACCGGATGGCGTTCCGTATCGATGACATCTTCGTTCTTTTTCGAGAAGAACTGATACCCCATTCTGATCCCGAGAAATACCAGCAACACACCAAACACGGTAAGAAACCAATTGAACTGCTGGATCAGTGCACTGGCGGCAAAAATAAAAAGAAAGCGCATCACCACGGCGCCCAGAATCCCCCAGAAAAGCACTTTTTTATAATAATCCTGCCGGATATTGAAGGAAAAAAAGATCATTATGATCACAAAAATGTTATCCACGGAGAGGGAATATTCGATAAGGTAGCCGGTAAGGTATTCCAACGCCAGGTTTTTATTGTAAATCGCGATGGCCTCATCAACATTATCCCTTAAAGCATCAATGTTAACAGGATGATTGAACCGGATAATCCTGTCATGAATAGCCTCCCAGGTATCAGAACCGTGAATGAGGTTTCCATGGGTTTTGATCAGGAAATAAAATGCGATGGAGATGCCAATCCAAATGCAGGTCCAGGTGAGTGCTTCCCAGAAACCCGGCTTATGCTTTTTTTTGTTCAGCACCCCCAGATCGAGAGCCAGCATCAGGAAAATAAAGAGTAAAAAGAGAGAAAAGAAGATGACTTCGTTCATCGATGGGATCATGGGATCAAAAATAATATAAAATTCTTACTTTTGTAACCCTCTCTTTTGATAAGAAATAACCTGTTATGAACGATGCCGTAGTCCTGAATCCAAATCCTCTGATTCGTTATCTTGACAAACCTTCTGACGATTTTACCCGGGCCGATCTGGTTCGTTTTATTGAAGCCAACGGGATTCAGATGGTCAACTTCCGTTATGCCGGGGCTGATGGCCGGCTAAAGACACTCAACTTCATCATCAAGAGCCGGGAGCACCTTGAGAACATCCTTACGGCGGGCGAACGGGTAGATGGGTCCAGTCTTTTCCCGTATTACATTGAAGCCGGTTCGTCAGATTTGTACGTCATCCCCCGGTACCGGACCGCTTTCCTGAATCCCTTTGCCACAATCCCCTCTCTTGATATCCTCTGTTCTTATTACGACAAGGATGGAAACTCCTTCGCGAGCTCCCCTGAATACATCATGCGAAAAGCCCATCAGTCGCTGAAAACCAATACCGGTCTCGATTACGAGGTAATGGGCGAACTTGAATATTACGTGATCAGCGAAAAAGACCCTCTATACGAAGCGGCCGATCAGCGCGGTTACCACGAATCCTCGCCCTTTTGTAAGTGGGAAAACCTCCGCACCGAGGCGATGCAGGCAATTGCGCACTGCGGGGGCTTCATCAAATACGGTCATTCCGAGGTAGGGACTTTCACTGAATCGGGACTGCTATATGAACAGAATGAGATCGAATTCACACCGGTACGGCTCGAAGATGCCGCTGAACAGTTGCTGATCGCAAAATGGATCCTGCGCTCCCTTGCTTACAAGCATGGGGTTACGGTAACTTTTGCCCCTAAGATCACGACCGGGAAAGCGGGCAGCGGCATGCATATCCATACCCGGCTGTTGAAAGAGGGAAAGAGTGTGATGCTGGAGCGGGGGAAGCTTTCGGATGTGGCCAGAAAAGCCATTGCCGGATACCTCACTATGGCCCGTTCGCTTACCGCTTTCGGGAATACGATCCCTACCTCCTACTTCCGGCTGGTTCCCCATCAGGAAGCGCCCACTACCATCTGCTGGGGTGACCGGAACCGCTCCGTACTGGTTCGTGTACCTCTTGGCTGGAGTGGTTCACAAAAGCATATGCTGGTAGATGCTAACCCGTTGGAAGCAACCAGCAAGAATCATCTCGCTGATAAGCAGACTGTAGAGTTCCGATGTCCCGACGGATCGGCCGATGTCTACCTTCTCTGCGCCGGACTTGCTGTTGCCGCACGACACGGACTTGAGATGAAAAATGCTCTGAAGTTCGCACAACAGACTTACGTAGATGTGAACATCTTTGACGACAAATTCAAAACCAGGGTCGACGAACTGCAACATCTTCCCACTTCATGCTGGGAATCAGCCGAAGCGCTGGATACACAGCGGGAGATCTACCAGGCAAACGGGATCTTTCCTGAAAAAATCATCGACGGAATTATCGGCCGGCTGAAGAGCTTTGATGACCAGCACCTACGAGCCAACATCCGTGAAAACGAAAAAGAGGTGATCAAGCTGGTGAACCGGTTCCTGCATTGTGGGTAGTACCAATGGGCAGTAGGCAGCAGGCAGTAGGCAAAAAAAAGAGAGCGACCCTGTTGAGTCGCCCTCCCGCTTCAAATCAAACACCATTAACCCTTTAGGTAATCTTGATCTCTTTTTTGGTTTCCAGCTTCGCTTCTTCCCGTTTCGGAAGATCGATCTTCAGGATGCCATTGAAATAGTCAGCTTTGATCTTTTCGGTATCCACCGACTTTGGCAGGGTAAAAGAACGGCTGAACGAACCGTAGTAAAACTCTTTACGGGTATAGTTCTTCCCCTCTTCGCGTTTCTCATCTTCCATTTCAGATGAAATGGTCAGTACCGAATTCTCGAGGTTGATCTTGAAATCCTCTTTGTTCAGACCGGGAGCCGCGATCTCCAACTCAAATCCATTTACCTTTTCTATAATATTGGCCGAAGGGTCTAATGCACGTTTGCCAAAAAAATCTGCATAATCAGTGTCGAAAAAGTTTGATACGATGTCGGCCAGCGGATTTTTCTGTTGCCATCTGATGATTGCCATAATTGTATCCTCCTTATTTTTTTGTGAATGTTTGTTTTGACCTGGATCCAATCAACTTTTATACCGGTGAACAAGATACGGAAAAAAGTGGCTTGTAGTGCCAAAATGACACGGAAATGCCCGTTATTGCTGTCAAAATGACCTGGATTGCCGGATTCTAATCCCTATTCGCTATTCGCTATTCGCTAATCCCTTCTCTCTCCTTCCAGGCAATATTTCCATATTTTTGTCCCAAATTTCTTCGCATGTCGCGTAGTATCAAAGCGCACCTCTCCATGCTGGGGGTCTCAGTCATTTTCGGGCTCCATTACAGCATCGCCAAAAGCATGATGCCTGCCTACCTCACTCCATGGCAGATGGTCTTCATCCGGCTTCTGGGAGCAGTGATCCTCTTCTGGGGATTTCAGCGTTTCTTCTTGCACGAGAAGGTGGAGCGCCGCGACCTGCTGATGCTGGCGCTGTGCGGCCTGATCGGGTTTACACTCAACATCACCCTGTTTTATGCAGGGCTCAATCTTACTACCCCGGTTAATGCCTCCATTATCCATGTCACCAACCCCATCATGGTACTCATTCTGGCCAGCATCATCATCCGCGAGAAGGTGACCATCCGCAAAACCGGCGGCATCCTCCTCGGGATGTCGGGAGCCCTGATCCTGATTCTCTGGGGGCGGCACCTGCAGTTCGGGGGGCAAACGGCATGGGGAAACATCCTGGTATTGCTCAATATGATGTGCTACTCTTTATACCTGGTGCTTCTCAAGCCCCTGCTGGTGAAATACCACACGGTGACCATCCTGAAGTGGGTCTCCTTTTTCGGGTTCCTTTTCGTGATCCCGGTTTCGGCAAAGTCGATGCTTGATATCTCATTCACCGGCTTCGACTGGTATGCCTGGATCGCCCTCTTTTACATCATCGTCATCACCACCTTCCTGGTCTATCTGATGATCAACTACTCGCTCAACGTTCTCACCCCAACGGCGGTCAGCTACTATACTTACCTGCAGCCGATTCTCGCCGCCGTTTCCTCGGTCTCGGTCGGGATGGAGCGGATCACGCTCCCGAAAGTGGTGGCAGCTGTGTTGATCTTTGTCGGCGTTTACCTGGTGACAGGGAAGACGTGGGAAAAAGTTGGAAATACGAAATACGAAAAGCGAATAGCGAATAGCGAATAGCGAATAGCGAATAGCGATTAGAATCCGGCATCTAGAACAAATGCCTGAACGGCAGCAGGATGTATTCGAAGATCTTCTCAATCTTGGGCCGATTCATCCACCGCTGGTAATCAAAGACTTCCGAGTTGCGGATCGTTTCATTGACGTGAGCATCCAATTGCCGGAGAATCTCCGGTTCATGGCCGATCAGCGCAATCTCATACTGGTATCGGAAGCTCCTGTAGTCGAAGTTGGCTGACGAAACAGAAAAGACCTTCCGGTCGATAATCATCAGCTTGGCGTGGAGGTTGTGCGGGGTGTAGAACAGAAGCTGCACGTTACTCTTGTGCATCATCCCGAAGTACTTATTCCGCAGGATGTCCACCATCCTTACATCGGAATGCTTTGGCATGATCACACGGACGTTCACCCCCCGTTTCCCGGCATCCATCAAGGCTTTCCGAAGTAGAAACCCCGGCAGGAAATAAGGCGTTTCAATCAGAATCTCCCGTTTGGCGCTACGGATAAGCTGGGTGTATTTTTTCTTGAGGCGCTGGAGCGGGATCGAAGGAACATCCCTGACGATTTCATAATCCTCAAATTTCATCGTCTGGCTGTAACTGCGTTTGTCTTTGATATAGTAAGGATTGAATGCTTCGAAGTTCTGCTCAAAAACCTTCCGGAAGGTGGGGGTGATCTCTCCCTGGAACCGGAGTACCAGCTCCCTCCAGTTCAGATTGTACCCGGTGATGTTGGCCGAGCCAAGGTATGAGATCTCATCGTCGATGACCAGGATTTTCCGGTGATCGCGACGGTGTCCGCGGGTAAAAAGGTCGGAGCTGATTTTGATCTTTTCAAAAAACTTCACCTCTCCACCCAGATGGATCAGTTCGGCGAAAAAGGATTCTGAAACCGGACCCCGCCCCCAGGAGTCAATCAGCACTTTAACAGTCACCCCATCTCTGGCTTTCCGGGTGAGGGCGTCCTTGAATTTAATTCCCATATGATCGTTGGAAAACTTGTAGGTTTCCATGTAAATATAGGATGACGCCTTTTCGATGTCACTGAGCATCAGATTATAAAGCTTCAACGCATCGTCAATTACCAGGTAGTTCATCTCAGGAAGGCAGGTAAATTACTCACAGTCAACAGACACCCAAAAATATAAAAATAGTTCTATCCCGGCAACAGCTTTTCCGTCGGACTCTTTTTTTGTAGCTTTGCCTGAAATTGGATGGTATGATCAAATCGATGACCGGATATGGTAAAACGGTTGCGGTGCTTCCGGAAAAAAATATCACCATCGAGATCAAGTCGCTGAACAGCAAAGGAATTGATCTGAATATGAAGATCCCTTCCTGGTTTCGCGACAAAGAGCTTGATATCCGAAACATCCTCTCTTCCCTGCAGCGCGGCAAGATCGACCTTTACATCTCTGTTCAGGCTACCGGAAATGCCCTCAATTACACGCTAAACAAACCAGTAGCACATCGTTATTATGAACTCCTCAGGGAACTTCAGCAGGAATTCGGGGAAGAAAACCGGGAAGGGTTGCTCCCCCTGGTTATGCAGATGCCAGATCTTCTGCAGTCAGAGCTTGAAGAGATAGATCCCGGGCAATGGGAGGCTATCATGGCTGCACTATACGAAGCCATGGCGGAAGTGGACCGTTTCAGGGTAATGGAAGGTGCCATTCTTCAGAACGATCTTTTGCAGCGCGTGGAGAGCATTCTTTCGCTTCTTGATGCCGTTGAACGCCTCGACGGGGAACGGAGAGAAGTAGTACGAAAAAATCTCCGGAAATCGCTGGATCAGTTTCTGGCAACCAACGGAGCGGCCATTGCCGATTCAAACCGGTTTGAGCAGGAGCTGATCTATTACCTCGAAAAGATGGACTTCACCGAGGAAAAGGTACGACTCAGGAAACATTGCGACTATTTCATGGAGACATTGAACAACGAGGAATCGCAGGGCAAGAAGCTGGGGTTTATCTGCCAGGAGATGGGCCGCGAGATCAACACCCTCGGCTCCAAAGCCTCCCATGCCGGCATACAGAAGATCGTCGTGCAAATGAAAGACGAACTGGAG
The DNA here is from genome assembly GCA_016926765.1 of Bacteroidales bacterium. Lineage (GTDB taxonomy): Bacteria > Bacteroidota > Bacteroidia > Bacteroidales > FEN-979 > QYOJ01. The sequence goes on from JAFGNY010000259.1 coordinate 14,027, forward strand.
AAGATCAAGGAACAACTGTTAAATATTTTATAACCCCTATGAAAGCCATCATCATCTCTGCCCCTTCAGGAGCAGGTAAATCGACTATCGTCCATTACCTGATGGAGCGTTTCCCGCGGCTCGGCTTTTCCGTTTCGGCTTGCAGCCGTCTCCCACGAGGCAATGAAGAGAATGGGGTGGATTATCATTTCCTCACGGCAGAGGAATTCAGGGAGAAGATCCGGCAAAATGAATTCGTCGAATGGCAGGAGGTCTACCCCGGTAACTACTACGGCACCCTGAAGTCGGAACTCACCCGCCTCCGGGATGAAGGGAAAGTTCCCCTTTTCGACGTCGACGTAGTGGGAGCCGTCAGCCTGAAGATCTACCTCGGGCCTTCCGCCCTGGCGATCTTTGTTCAGCCCCCCTCCCTGGAAGTGCTGGAGAAGCGTTTACTGAAGCGGGGCACCGATAATCAGCAGAGTTTGCAGAAACGCCTTGCTAAGGCTGAAAAAGAGATGACATTTGCAGGCCGGTTTGACGCTGTTGTGGTGAACAACGACCTTTCCAAGGCAACAAAAGAGGTGGAAGATCTGGTGGGAGTTTGGTTGCTGGGGGACTGATGACTGGATCACTGGATGTCTGGATTCGGGAATATCTTATCTGAATTGGTATTTTTGCGACACCCTACATGATATGAGGCGAAATACGATGAAAACCGGTCTCTTCTTTGGCTCCTTCAACCCGATCCACCTGGGGCATCTGATGATCGCCAGTTATATGATCGAGTTTACAGATATCCAGGATGTGTGGTTCATTATTTCACCGCATAACCCGCTGAAGGAGAAATCGACTCTGTTACCTGATGTCAACCGCCTTTACATGGTGAACGTAGCTGTGGAGGACGAACCCCGCTTCAAAGCATCCAACATTGAATTCCACCTTCCCCGACCCTCCTACACCATCAACACCCTTACCTATTTGCAGGAGAAGTATCCAGCCCACGAATTCATTCTTTTAGCTGGTTCCGACATCCTCGACTCACTGCATAAGTGGAAGAACTTCGAGCAGCTGCTTGACCAATATCGTTTCTACATCTACCCCCGTCATTGTGAGGAGTCACACCACCGGTGTGACGACGAAGCAACCCCCACGAATGCTCTCACTACCCACCCCTCCATCACGTTCATCGATGCCCCCATGGTTGAGATCTCGGCCAGTTTTATCCGAAACGCTATCCAGGAAGGGAAAAACATGCAGTATTTTCTACCGGCAAAGGTTTGGGAGTATTTGGATAGGATGGGATTTTATCGCTAGATGCTGGATTACTAATCCACCCCCAGACACCTCGCCGCAAAATCACCCAATACCCTCAGGGTCAGCGTAGGAGACTCGTAGAATCCCATGTGAGCCACCTCCTGGAGGATCAGGGACTCGGAGTGTTTTGGAAGGAGGAGCATCTCACCGGTGTGTTCCATCGGGATCCTCTTGTCTTTCATCCCAAGGATGAAGAGGACAGGGACTTTCAGGTTTTTCAGGGTTTCAGCGGAGTCCTGCCGCTCTCTCATCCCGATCATACCTGCCAGAATCGCTTCTTTGGAGAGGCCGGAAGCTTCATCTATCAGTTGGTTTACCTGTTTCCTGTACTTCTCCTGTGAATTTTCGGGAAAAAGGCTTGGTATGAATTGAAGGATAAAGTTGAATTTATCGGTTTTTATCAATTCGATCGAACGGTTTCGGTTGATCAATCCCTCCGGCGAGTCGGGGAAGGGATGTGAATGAAAAAGGCAGATTCCTTTCAATATACGCGGGTAGAGACGTGCAAAGGCCATCGTCACATAACCACCCATGGAGTGTCCGGCCATCACACACTGCCTGATTCCCCGGCTCAACAGGATCTTTTTCACCACTTCGGCCATCAGATCCATCGAATGGACTTCAGCAATACATTCGCTCACGCCAAAACCGGGAAGATCGATGGCGATCACACGGAACCGTCCGGAGAGATTCCGTATGAATCGTCTCCAGATGCCGGATGATTCTGTGAAGCCGTGGAGCAAGACGAGGCATTGTCCCTCTCCCGTATCGGAAAAGGCGATTTTTTTACCCCGGGTTTTAATTGATTTCATATTCGCTATCGTTAATCCCTAAATTACCTGAGGCTTATGCTTTCGCAAACATACGGCCTGAAGGGAGCTTCCTCCCCTCTCCCTGAAGAGAGAGATTGGGGGTGAGCTGCCAACTGAAATCCAGTGATCCAGTTATCCGGGATCTAGGCTCCAGCCATCATCTCTTCGATCTCCCTGACCGTTTTGGGGATCGGCCGGCCGAGCACCTTGTGTCCGGTTGCTGTGACCTGCACATCATCTTCAATCCGGATTCCGCCGAAGTCTTTGTAGGATTCAACTACATCGTAGTTGATGAAGTCAGTGTATTTCCCTTCTGATCTCCAGATATCAATCAGTTCGGGGATGAAATAGATTCCGGGCTCGATCGTCATTACGAAATTCTCCTGCAACCTTCTGCCGAAACGCAGGAATCCCAGCCCGAATTCTTTACTTCGCTGGATCTCGTTGTCGTACCCCACATACTGTTCCCCCATCCCCTCCAGATCATGCACATCCAGTCCCATGGGATGACCCAGTCCGTGCGGGAAAAACATGGTATGGGCTCCCTGCTCGACCGCTTCATCCGCATTGCCTTTCATGATGCCCAGGGAGATCAGTCCGCCGGCGATCTCGCGGGCAGCCAGCAAGTGGATGTCGCGGAAAGGAATCCCGGGCTTCACCGCCTTAATCGCAGCCATGTTGGCAGCAAGTACGATGTGATAGATCTCTTTCTGTCGCTGCGAAAATTCCCCTCCAACAGGGACTGTACGGGTGATATCGCTTGCATAATGGTATTCCGATTCGGCGCCGGCATCCACCACCAGCATCTTCTCCGGAACCAGGATGTTCCCATGGTAGTGGTTGTGCAGTGTTTGTCCGTTGATGGTGAGGATCACCGGGAATGAGACTCCGCAGGCCTGAGCAAGAGCAATCCCTTCAATGGTACCGGCGATCTCCTTTTCGACCGTACCGGGGCGGGCCATTTTCATGGCAGTAGTATGCATCAGCCAGGCAACATCCACCATGTTCTCGATCTCCTGGATTTCGAGTTGGTCTTTCTTCATCCTCAGTTTCACGATCCCTCTGATCAACGCTTCTGATGCCAGGTTCCTGACATCGGATAAGGGGTACGCCAGGAGCTCGGAGATCTGGATGATTGTTTCTCCGCGATAAGGCGGGGCATAATGAATTTTCCGGCCGGACGTAAGTGCGCTCTGTAACGTCTCTTCCAGCTTACTCATGGGCAGGACCTCCTCCACTCCGGTCTGCCTGCCACGTTCCTGCATCGTGGGTTGTTTTCCCATCCAGATAATGTCTCCAATCTCCACATCGTTCCCAAACAGGATATCTTTCCCGCTGTCAAGATCCATCACACCGGCAAGATCAGGCTGATCCAATCCGAAAAAATATAGAAAATTGCTGTCCTGCCGGAAAGCATAGGTGTTTGCCAGATAGTTGAATGAGACCTCCTGGTTGCCGGGGAAAAAGACCAATCCTCCGTGGACTTCATTCTTCAGGCGGTTTCTTCTTTCTTTGTAAATGCTCGATGGAAACATAATTTAGAATGATTTAAAATATTGATAAAATTGGATTCAAGGTGTCGAAGGTACAAAAATTATCCTCTAAATTTGTTCATCATCTATAATAATCCTACATCAATGAGTTCATCTTTCCTTCATTTCGCCTCCATCACCAAAAAGTTATGGATGGCATTGCTGGGTCTGTTCCTGATGGTATTCCTTGTGGTACACCTGGGAATCAACCTCTGCCTTCTGCTCCCCGACGGAGGGTTATGGTTTAATGAGGCAGCCCATTTCATGGGAACAAACTACGTGGTTAAGGTTTTCGAAATCGTACTTTTTGGTGGGTTCATCATCCATATCCTCCTGGGCATCATCCTGCAGATTAAAAACTGGATCTCCCGGCCTGTCCGCTACAAAATACGAAACAGGACCACCACGCCGTTCCTCAGCAAATACATGATCTATACCGGCGGGATCATCCTGATCTTCCTGATCATTCATTTCATGAACTTCTATTTCATCAAGCTGGGGTGGGTTGAGAGTCCCATCCCCTTGCCGCAAGGCGGCGAGCCCGACTTTTACGAAACCGCCCGGACGCTCTTCAGGCAACCTTTTTACGCACTTTTATACATGGTGCTGATGGTGGTGCTTGCATTTCATCTGAACCATGCGTTTGGAGCCGCCTTTCAGACACTGGGGCTGGAGCATAAAAGCTATACTCCCTGGATTCAGGGATTCGGAACCGTTTATTCAATTGTGATCCCGTTGGGATTTTTCATTATTCCTCTCTATTTTTTAATCTTCAGATCGGCATCATGACAGAATTAAATTCAAAGATACCTCAGGGCCCAATGGCTGAAAAATGGACCCAATACAAGGCCCACCAGAACCTGGTCAACCCGGCCAACAAACGAAAACTCGATGTGATTGTCGTAGGTACCGGCCTGGCTGGGGCATCGGCAGCAGCATCGCTGGCCGAGATGGGATTCAATGTCAAGATTTTCTGTTACCAGGACAGTCCGCGGCGTGCCCATAGCATTGCCGCCCAGGGTGGAATCAACGCCGCCAAGAACTATCCAAACGATGGCGACAGCATCTACCGTCTCTTCTACGATACCGTCAAGGGTGGGGATTACCGGGCCAGGGAAGCCAATGTTTAC
>JAFGNY010000260.1 GCA_016926765.1 Bacteroidales bacterium
GAGCGCAAACTCCAGAGATAAGTTTACGATCAGATTCTTCCTATCCGTTCTCATCACATTACATTTTACTTTGTTTCATTCTCACATTCCCACATCCTCAAATCCCCAAATCCCCACATCCTCAAATCCTCAAATCCCCAAATCCTCACATCCTCAAATCCCCAAATCCCCAAATCATTTTTTTACCGCCTCCACCGCCTTCTTAATCTCTGCAGTCAATTTTTCCGGATTTCCATTGGCATACATAAATCCTTTATCCGTCAGATCAACCCGGCTGGTTGGTCCGACGACAATCAGGGTTTGCCCTTCAATACTATACTTCTTTCCAATCGCCTCTCCCTCTTTTTCATCCAGATTGATGCTTTGAAAGGTGATTTCACCCGCTTTTACCTGGTTGGGATACAGGGCTTCAACCGATTCTTTTGCGACTCTTTCCACGTTGTTGCAGGTTGTGCAGCGCCGGGTGAAATGAAAGTAATAGACCTCCACCTTGGGTTGAACTGGAGGCAGAGCAAACAGGTCCATGGAAAGAAGCAGGACAAATAAAGGGACTAGTGTTCTCTTGATCATATGTTTCTGTATTTATAAATATATTCCGAAATCAACCTTTGATTGCTTTCAGGATTTCTTCTTCGGAAGGAATCCGTCCCTTGATCACCACTTTTTCATCCACCACCAGGGCGGGGGTTGACATGACACCGTATTTCATGATTTCCATGATGTCTTCCACTTTGGTGATCGTGGCATCGAGGCCGTTTTTCTCCACAACATTCCTGGTTAGTTTGTCGAGGGTTTTGCATTTCGGGCATCCCGGCCCTAAAATTTTTATTTCCATAATAAATTGTTATTACAATTATGATAATTCACTCATCCTCAAATCCTCAAATCCCCAAATCCTCAAATCCCCAAATCCTCAAATCCCCAAATCCTCAAACCCTCAATTTTTCTATTTCTGAAAGAACCGGGTAAATTGTTCTCTGGCTTTCTCCCAATTCTCCTTGTTGATGCAATATTTTATATACGGAGGATTGATTTCTCCCTGGATAAGGCCTGCCTTTTTGAGCTCTTTCAGGTGTTCCGACAGGGTGGAACGGGCGATAGGCAGTTCTTCAGCCATGTCGCCGCTGTAGCAGCATTTATCGATGTTGTCGGCCAGGAAGTCCAGGATGAACATCCGCACGGGATGGGCCATTGCTTTGGCATACCGGGCAAGCTGTTTCTGTTCTTCCGTATAGATGGTTGTTTTTTCAGACATAGTAGTTTGTATTTCGTCGAATTACGAAACAAAAGTATAAAATTTATCTGAATGGTCAAACAGTTCTAAAAAAAGTATCTTTGTCCGAAATTTTTTACCATGAAGATGATAGATACACCTGTATCTTTGGAGTCACTATGGGAGCAGAAAGTGACCGCTTTCGATGATATGATGAAAATCGTGGTCGATATATCCAGGGAAGTATTAGCCATAGATGCTGAAATGCATGCGGATCTGGAACAACTGTTATTAATGAACGGATCCCATCAGCAGGATCTTTGGGGTGCTAACATTTATCCATCCCGGGAAATGGACAACAATATTGAGTACACGTCACTGATCAATATTCGCCCGGCACTGGGCAACCGTAGCATGGAGGTAAAGGATCCATTGATTCAGAAAAAAATCAAAGAGGTTGTAGCAAAACTGTTACATTCAGCTCATGTATAATCTGGTTCAACATAAGCACCTGTCAATAGAGAAATGGCAGACCTACTCTCAGTCACAACAAATTCTGATGATCTCCAATGAAATGAACCGTGCGCTGAATGCATTAAAATCAGGGCATTTTCGAGATGCAGGGATGAGTTATGAACGGGCCATGGAGTTGACCGATCTGACGGTTGAGGATGAGCGCTGGGAGAGCGGTATTCGAGAACTACTGCGTTTTCGGGAAGTGTTATCGGAATTGTATCTTGAAAACGACATACAACTGGCAGAACAGGCCAATAAGGTGTTGCTAACCCTGAATGTAATGGCCTGGAATTTGCTGCAGGCAGGTAATTCCAGCGGCGAATAGCCTGAGTCGTCTGATTCTTACTTAACATATAAACTTCGTCATAATCGTCGGAATCTGCGAAATCCTTCTTATTTTTGTCACCACAGGCGATGAGGTTCGCCGTTAACCGTCCGGTTCTCCCGGACTGATGACCTCTGTGTTTTAGGTATGCAGTTCCGGGAGAAATCTAAAGCAATATACTTTCGGTAATCTGCAGGATATACGTGTAAACTTGTATGTTATGCTGGATTCATTGGCCGAATTGTTGATTGTCAGTATGCTGGTTACCTGGCTTTTCCGGAAGATCCGGATTCCGGAACTGGTGGGTATTCTTTTTGTAGGTGTGTTGTTCGGACCTTATCTTCTGAACCTCATTGATCCTTCATTACTGGATATTTCCGGGGAACTGAGGCTGGGGGCTTTGATAGTAATCCTGTTACGTGCGGGCCTCGAGCTTACCCGTGACAGTCTGAACCGGGTTGGCAGACCGGCCCTGCTGCTCTCTTTTATCCCGGCGATTTTTGAAGGAGGAATGGTTACCCTGTTGGCACCCTCTTTACTGGGATTAACGTGGATGGAAGGGGCTATCCTGGGATCTATCCTTGGAGCGGTCTCCCCTGCGGTGGTGGTTCCGTTTATGATCCGTTTCATGCAGCAAAAACGGGGAACAAAAAAAGGTATTCCAACCCTTGTCCTGGCAGCCTCCTCACTGGATGATGTCTTTGTGATTGTGATCTATAGCATTTTCATCGGCATCTATACTGGCCAGCAGGTACAGATCGGATGGGCGCTGGCGGGAATTCCCATCTCAATTATCCTGGGAATTGCAATCGGATTGGCCGCCGGATGGATCCTCTGCCGCATCTTTGACCGGTACAATCCGCGGGCCACCCGCCGGGTATTGATCCTGATGGCTGTTTCCATTCTTCTAATCAGGATTGAGCATCTTGTGGAGCAATGGATCCCTTTTGCCGCGCTTCTCTCTGTCATGGCCATCGGGTTCTTCATCCTTGAGAAGCGTGAGTCCTATGCTCACGAACTCTCCACCAAGCTAGCCAAGATCTGGATCATGGCCGAAATTATCCTCTTTACCATGGTAGGCGCCCAGGTGAACCTTGAAGTAGCTTTTCAGTCGGGACTGGCAGGCATAATGATTATCCTCGCAGGACTAGTGGCAAGGAGCGCCGGGACAATCGTCTCTCTGATCGGAACCTCTTTAAATATGAAAGAAAAAGCCTTTGTCGTGATAGCTTATATCCCGAAAGCTACTGTCCAGGCTGCCATAGGTGCCGCTCCCCTGATGGCTATGCGATTGGCCAGGATGCCAGTAGGACCGGGAGAAACCATTCTGGCGGTTGCCGTGCTAAGCATCATTCTTACCGCCCCCCTTGGAGCATGGGGCATTGCAGTTACCGGGAAACGTTGGCTTGAATAGGTCTTTGCTGATGCCAGATTGTCCA
>JAFGNY010000261.1 GCA_016926765.1 Bacteroidales bacterium
ATCGAATCGCGAAAAAGAACATCCCCGGTCAACACGAATCCCTGCTCCTTGCTGTAAAGGCAGCAACTTCCGTCGGCATGGCCTGGTGTATAGAGAACGCTTAACCCGGATTTTCCCCAGGTTATCCTCTCCCCATCCTGCAGAAAAGGGCCGGGATCCGGGATCCGGGAAACAGCAAATCCATAAGACGCTCCGATCTCTTTCGCTCTCAGGAGGAAAGGCTCACCACCCGGATGGTATTCGGGTAAAAGACCGTAGCGGTCTTCGATGAATGTGTTCCCCAGGATATGGTCGATATGGCAGTGGGTGTTGATGTTGCGGACAAGTTTCAGCGAATGACTTTTCAGAAAATCCTCCAGCCGTTCCTCTTCCCTGCGGTCACAACTGGCGGCATCCACAACAATGGCTTCCCCGGTCTCGTCAAACAACAGGTAAGTATTCACCATGAAAGGGTTAAAGGTAAAGGTCTTGATCGTGATCATTCAGGATTTTTTCAGGGAGCAAAGGTAAGGATTCAGTTTGAAATCTGATGCCGGAGTTTGGTGTAGACAATGCAGGAACAAACCTCACACTCTCATGCCCTCATACCAATTTTTCCTGTAAATTTACCCCCCGATTCTACCCGAATCGCAATGGCCTGTTATGACAGAAACGAAAAACCACCGGCTTCTGAATTTCATCCTCCGGATATTTTCCGGTTTTACCTCGTGTGTTTCAATTTTCAATTTTCAATTTTCAATTTTCAATTTTCAATTTACGATTTTCCGTTTTCCGTTTTTAATTTTCCGTTCTCAATTCTCAATTCTCAATTCTCAATCCCGACTTCCCACCTCCCACGTCCCACGTCTCACGTCTTACGTCTTACTTCTCACCTCCTCCCTCTTCCCTCTCACCTCAACCGCCCAGTTCTACAACGGCTCCCAACTGACCTTCGGGAAGAGCCGGGTTCAGTACAACGACTTTTTCTGGACCTATTTCCGGTTCGATAAATTTGACACCTATTTCTATCTCAACGGAAGAGAGCTGGCCGAATTTACCGCCGAATATGCCGACCAGAATATCCGCAAGATCGAGCTGACCCTGCAGTCGGGGCTCGAAGATAAGATCCAGTTCATCATCTTCAACAATCTTTCCGACCTGAAACAGAGCAATATAGGGCTTTATGGCGATTGGGACAACTACAATACGGGTGGGGTGACACGGATCATCGGCGGACGGGTTCTCCTCTATTTCGATGGCGACTACGGCCATTTTGAAGAGCAGATCAGGGCGGGGATCGCCACGGTGATCCTGAACCAGATGATGTACGGGACGGGGATCGGGGCTCAGATTAAAAACAACGCACTCTTTACGATGCCGGAATGGTACATGGGAGGCCTGACCTCGTTCATCGCCTCGGGCTGGGACACCGAAGTGGATAACGTTGTGCGGGATGCCGTACTCAGCGGCAGATACAAAAAATTCAACCGTCTCACGGGAAAAGAGGCTGTGTGGGCCGGACAATCCCTGTGGAACTATATCCGGTTGAAATACGGGGAATCGGCAATTCCCAATATCGTATACATGGCACGCATGAGCCGGAACATTGAAAAGGGGTTTCTCTACGTGCTTGGCGTTTCCTACAAAAAGCTGCTGGACGACTGGTTGGCCTATTATACCGGGATATACACTACCCAGGGAGTGGGCAGAAGCGATCCCGGCGGGACACGGATCAACAGGAAAAACAGGCCCGAACGTGTATACAGACAACTGAAACTGAGTCCTGACGAGCGGCTTCTGGCGTATGCCACCCATGAGCTGGGAGTTTATAAGGTTTTTGTGATGGATACGGAGACAGGTAAAAAGCGACGGATCTTCCGTGGAGGCTACCGGCTGGCAGACCACCCCGACTATACCTTCCCCATCCTGGCATGGCACCCCTCGGGAGAGATCCTGGCGATCCTGACCGAACGGAAAGGTGAAAGCTGGCTCTATTTTTATGACCTGAAAGAAAAACGAAAACCTTACCAGATCCTCTATAATTTCCAGAAGATCCTTGATATCAGCTATTCGGGCGACGGGCGCTTCCTGGCAATGTCGGCCGTACAAAAAGGACAATCTGACCTGTTTGTCTACGACATTGCAGCCGCCTCTCACGACCAGCTTACCAACGACCTGTATGATGATCTCTCACCCCGTTTTCTGCCGGGCTCCGCAGAGATCATCTTCGCCTCCAACCGTGTGAGCGATACCGTGAGGTTTTATGAAAAAGTAGATATCAGCAAACTCAGCTTCAACAACGACATCTTTATCTATCAGTACAGAAGCCGCAGTCCGCTCCTGAAACGAATTACCAACACCCCGCTGGCCGACGAGGCACAGCCCTTTCCCTATGCCGATCAGTACCTCTGCTACCTGAGTGATGCCAATGGGATCTACAACCGCTATCTTGCCCGTTTTGATTCGGCCATCACCTTCATCGACACCACAACCCATTACCGCTATTTCACCGATGCCTTCCCGGTGACCAACTACAAACAAAGCATCGTTGAACAGGACATCTCCCTGGCTTCGGCACAGATAGGGGAGGTGGTGACGGGAACCCGGAACTCACGGATGTACCGGATGGAGATGGTCAAACCTGTGTATCTTTCGAAAGAAATACTCGATCCGACCGTATTCATGATTCGCCGGATGAGTGAAGCAGAAATCGGGACAGGATCAGGCAGCGCCGACAGCACGATGACGAAAGTACCTGAAATCCTGCAGACACCCAGGAGCCACTTTCATACCGTGATGCTGAGTGAAGTGATTGACGGGAGCAGTGGAACCCGGGAGGACAGTCTCTACCTTCAGAAGATCAGGAAACGGTACGGGATTGTGCCTGCGGTTGCCGATACGGTACCGAAGGTGACCTTCCTCATGCCGGAGGCGCCGGATTCTCTGACCAAGTACCAACGGGCAAAAGCGCTGAACTATAACGTGGAGTATTCAATTGATGAGATGGTGACACAGATTGACTTCACTTACCTCAACACGTCGTACCAGCCATTCAGCACGGGAAACGCCCC
>JAFGNY010000262.1 GCA_016926765.1 Bacteroidales bacterium
AGCCTGATATCCTGATCCGGTACCAATCTCAAGGACCCTCATTCCTTTTTCCACCTTCAGCAACATCGATTGATAGGCTACTGTGTAAGGTTGTGAGATCGTTTGTCCGGCTCCGATCGGGAATGGCTTATCTTCATAGGCATATTCAAGAAAAGAGGAGTCAAAGAAGAAATGCCGGGGAAGTTTCTCAATTGCCTGAAGAACCTTCTGATCGGTAATCCCCTTCTTCCGGATACTTTCAGCAAGTTGCTTCCGGAGGCCCTTATGGCGGAATGAGTCAGTCAACGGTACCTTGTTATCCATCGGCGAGTTGGATTGCAGTTCATTTTTTGGCGAAAATACTAAATTCAATCAGCACAAAGCGTTACTTTTGTAAAAATTTATCGAATCAGATATGTTGAAAATCGGTGTTTTAGGAGCAGGTCATCTTGGGAAAATCCACATCCGCTGTATCAAGGATATACCAGGTTTTGACCTGGTTGGATTTTACGATCCCAATCCGGAAATTGGCGCGCAGGTTGAAAAGGAGTTTCAGATTGCAAATTACGGCACACTGGATGAGCTCGTTGATGCAGTGGATGTGGTGGATATTGTCACCCCAACCATTTCGCATTTTGAGTGTGCTTCAAAATCACTGAAGAAATACAAACATGTTTTCATCGAAAAACCGATTGTGACCTCCCTGCAACAGGCCCGTGAGCTGATTAAAATTGCCGGAGAGGCCAATGTGAAGGTACAGGTGGGCCATGTTGAACGGTTCAATCCGGCCTTTCTTGCCGTCGAGCCCTATTTCAACAAGCCCATGTTCATTGAGAGCCACCGGCTGTCACAGTTCAATCCGCGGGGCACGGATGTGCCGGTAATCCTCGATCTGATGATCCACGATATTGATATCATCCTCAGTGTGGTAAAAGCCAATATCCGGAAGATCTCAGCCAGCGGCGTTCCTGTGGTAAGTGATACACCGGATATCGCCAATGCCCGCATTGAATTTGACAACGGATGTGTCGCCAACCTCACCGCTTCCAGAATCTCTCTCAAGAATATGCGGAAATCCCGTTTCTTTCAAAAGGATACTTATATTTCCGTCGACTTTCTTAACAAAGAGATTGAGGTGGTACGAATCCAGGATATTGATCCGGATAGCCTCACTCCGGCAATGCTGACCCTTGATCTTGGACCTGAAAAAGAGAAAAAACAGATCTTCTTCCATAAGCCGGAGGTCAAACCTCTGAATGCCATTAAAACCGAACTCGAAAGTTTTCACTCAGCCATTGTGAACAATACCGTTCCACCGGTCACGATCAACGACGGCTACAGCGCATTGGAAGTGGCTTACCAGATCATTGACAAGATCAATCAGTCGGCCGCAAATCTTTGAGATGAACGGCTGGTCAGGTGTTGATTCTTTTCGTTAATCCAGAAACAATATATCCTCCAACAACCCGTTACCAAATGATAGGTAAAACGTATTCCTCTTTATGAAGCTCCGGAACTATACCACCTACCTTTTTCTTGCCTTCATCCCAGTCCTGATCCTCTCCTGCGAAAAATTCAAAGGAGACCAGGAAATTCCCGCTTATATCACGATTGATTCACTCTACCTTTCGACGACTTCAAACCAGGGTTCGGCATCCGCGAATATCGTTGATGCCTGGGTTTACCTTGATGATAACCTGGTTGGTGCATTTCAGCTTCCCGCGAGGTTTCCGGTACTTGCTTTGGGAACCCATGATTTAAAGATTCTTCCCGGGATCAAAATCAATGGAATAGCGGCGACCCGGATGGCCTATCCCTTCTTTGCTCCCGTTGAACTCTCTGTAGATCTTGCCGAACTCGATACATCGTCTGTTGGGATTCAAAAGACGACTTACCTATCTTCCACGGTGTTTGATTTAATTGAAGGGTTTGAGGGCATCACCATCGCTTTTGACACGACAAAACGAAGTGAGGCAGCCCTGTTACTTACCGGACCGGGTGATTCCCTCACCTTTGAGGGAAACCATTCGGGGATGGTCAGTATGGATACAGTGAACCAGTTTTTTGAATGTATTAATGACAAGGACTTCGATATCCCGTATGCTCCTGTATTTCTCGAAATGAATTTCAGGACGAATAATGTGTTTGTTGTTGGCGTGTATCTTTACGGGATCAGTGCGATTCAGCAGGTTCCGATCATCTACCTGACTCCAACGGGAAATGAATGGAAAAAGGTGTATATCAATCTCACAAACACGGTGAATGCGTATACAGATATGCAGAAGTTCAGGGTTTTTATCTCGGCAATCCAATCCTCTGCGTCGCCCAACGCATTGATTCTTATGGATAACATCAAAGTGGTAACCAGAAAATCTGATTCATGAACAGGCGCCTTCAGGTTTTTAAATATGTGATTGCTGATTACTTTGCCGCTCTTATTGCCTGGTTTCTGTTTTTCTCTTACCGGAAAATGGTGGTTTATCCGGATGTTTTACATCAACCGGAGATTATCTTTACCGATCAGAAGTTATATATTGGACTGGCTGTCATTCCGTTGCTATGGCTTCTCTTTTACGTTTTAATAGGAACCTATCGCAAGATTTTCAGAAAGGGAAGACTTCGTGAATTTGGAATTACCGTACTCACAACGACGATTGGTGTTACAGTGATATTTTTCAGCCTGATTCTCGATGACGTCATTATAACCAACCGAACCTACCTGCAGTTTTATTTCACCCTTTTCTTTTTACAACTGGTATTTACAGCCTCTTTCAGGTTTTTTCTTACTTCACGTATTGCCTACAAGATCCATCACAAGCTGATTGGTTTTACCACCATAATCGTTGGCAGCAACGGGAACGCAATCTCCATTTTTAAAGATATTGAGAACCAGGAAGAGTCTTCCGGAAATAATTTCATTGGCTTCGTCAATGCCCAGCCTTATGAAACGTATAAGATGGCTGAGTTTCTTCCACATCTCGGTGAACTGAAAGAGTTGAACAGGATTGTTACCGAATACCATGTGGAAGAGGTGATCATTGCTATAGAACCTTCTGAAAACCATACGGTTGAAAAGATCATTACCCAGCTTGAAGATACCGATGTCGTGATCAAGATAATACCGGTGATGCAGGATATTCTGATGGGATCGGTAAAAACGACCTCCATTTTTCATGCTCCGCTGATCCAGATATTTCCAGATCTTATGCCCGACTGGCAGATGTCTCTGAAGCGAATCTTTGACATTGTGATCTCTGTGATCTGCCTCGTCATCCTGTCTCCAATCATGTTGATCACGGCCATTGCTATAAAATCAACTTCCCCCGGATCGGTATTATTCTCTCAGGAGAGGGTTGGGCTCAAAGGCCGTAAATTCATCATGCATAAGTTCCGTACGATGTATAAAGAGGCGGAAAAGAACGGCCCTCAGCTTTCTTCCGAAACGGATCCGCGCATCACCAGAGTCGGCAAATTCCTGAGAAAGGTACGGATTGATGAAATCCCTCAGTTTTATACCGTTCTGAAAGGGGATATGAGTATTGTTGGCCCGCGTCCCGAACGGCAATACTACATAGAACAGATCATGCAGCGTGCTCCTCATTACCGTTTGTTGCATAAAGTAAAACCGGGGATCACCTCCTGGGGGCAGGTAAAATACGGGTACGCAGAAAACGTTGATCAGATGGTGGAACGGTTGAAATTTGACATCCTCTATATTGAGAACATGTCGCTGGCTATGGACTTCAAAATCCTGATTTATACCATGCTAATTATCCTCCAGGGACGGGGGAAATAGGATCTCTGCCAGTTTTTCCATCATGGCTCCGGCTTTTCCCTTCAGAAAGATATGGGTCACGCTTTTTGTGTAGTTTGATTCCTGTGGGTTGATCTCAATGATTTTTGCCCCATGTTGCCTGGCAAGTGGCGGAATCTGGCTTGCCGGCATCACCTCCCCGGTAGATCCGATGATCAGAAAAACATCAGACTTTTTGGCGGCATCAAAGGCAGCATCCAGCGGCTCCTGAGGGATGGGTTCTCCGAAAAAGACAAAATCAGGTTTCAACAAACCCCGGCAACCCGGACATCGGGGAGGCAGTTTTTCGAGAAGTGCCGGTGAGAAGGAATACTCCTGGTAACACGCCAGACAGACCAGCTTCATTGAGTTGCCATGAAACTCAAAAACCTTTTTACTCCCTGCTTCCTGATGAAGGTTATCAATGTTCTGCGTGATGATTCTCTGTAACAGGTTACGTCTCTCCATTTCTGCTAATACCCTATGTGCCTGGTTCGGACGGGCATTCCCAAAGAAGTCGTAAAATATCTGCTTGATGACTTCCCACGACTTCTCAGGCTGAGCCAGGAAATAACCAATATCCAGGCAAACCGGATCATAGTTGTTCCATAACCCTTTCTCTCCCCGAAAAGGAGGGATTCCACTCTCTACCGAAATACCGGCTCCTGTAAATGCCGTGGTGAAGGTTGAATTTTGCAATAAAGCTGCGGCTTCCCGAATCAATCTATCCATACTTAAAAGCACAACACAAACAAATCATGGAGTTGGTAGTAATCAAGAATTGGGTAAATTTACGGCAAATTCAGAAATCAATGAAACGATTTTTTCTTGCTCTTGCCGTGTTGTTTTCTCTTTCAGGTCAAGGAAATGCACATTATAAACCAGGAGAGCTCAAAGTGGGTGTTTCTGAGATTCCCCCGTTTGTGATGTTTGATGGGGCACAGATCCTTGGAGTCAGCGCTGATCTTTGGAGGAATATTGCTGACAGCCTGAAGGTTCAATATACCTATGTCAGGTTTTCCAATTACCTCGACCTGATGGAAGCTGTAAAACAGGGGAATGTTGACATCACGATCAACCCGGTAACATTGACCGACACCAGGTTGCATATATTAAGGCTCTCCATCCCTTTCTATACTTCACGGCTTGGGCTGGCAGAACGTCCGTCAACCAACATTCCCCTGATCACTGTCTTTTTCTCCCTGCTGAATTGGAGGACACTTCAGCTGATTGTCATGTTGTTCATTGTCGTGTTTATTTTTGCTATTTTTATCTGGCTGGCTGAACGCCGGAAAAATCCGAAGGAATTCAGAAAAAACCACCGAGGGATTTCTGATGGCATCTGGTGGGCATTTGTTACCATGACTACGGTGGGCTATGGGGATAAAATTCCCAAAACAAAATTAGGCAGGCTATTGACCTTGGTCTGGATGTTGTATGCCATCGCATTGTTGTTTTCCTTCACAGCTGAGATCTCATCAGAGCTTACCGTCACCAAGCTGCAGGATGGTATCTCCTCTGTGGATGATCTGCGCAAGATGAAAGTAGGTACCCTGGAGCAAACAGGATTTGCATCGTTTTGCCGGATCAACCACATAACCTATACCCCGTTTACTGATCTGAAAAAAGGACTGGATGCCATAAAAGAGAAACAGATCGAAGCGTTTGTGGGAGATGTAGCTACGCTGGAGTATTGTTTTGAAAAGTACAAACTTGGCAGGGGTCTGGAGATCACGCCCAGTTCTCTTAATGAACAGTACTTCTGTTTTGCAGCCAATAAAAGGCATCAGGAACTTATCGACGAAATAAATCCCGTGATGCTGAACATTACGGAAAGTGCCGAATGGGTAGAGATCATCTACAAAAATGGCATCCGGCAATAGCCTTTACTTCAGCCAGCGGTCGAGCCAGTTAAAGAATGTACGCTGCCAGAGGATTCCGTTTTGCGGTTTGAGTACAAAGTGATTTTCGTCGGGGAAAAAGAGAAATTCAGCAGGAACCCCTTTTAATACAGCTGCATTGAATGCAGTCATCCCCTGTGTATAGACGACCCGGTAATCAAGCCCTCCATGAATAATCAGGATAGGTGTATCCCAGTTCTGCACGTACTTGTGAGGTGAATGGGCGTAAGCTTCCTGGGCCACTTTGTTTTCTTTATCCCAGAACGCGCCTCCTTTATCCCAATTCTCAAACCACATCTCCTCGGTTTCCAGGTATTGTG
>JAFGNY010000263.1 GCA_016926765.1 Bacteroidales bacterium
ATGGCCTGGGCGCTCATCGGAGGTCTGACCAGTTCGATGTTCCTCACCCTGATCGTGGTACCGGTAGTTTACCTTATCTTTGACAAGGTCAAGGCGCGTTTCGGCCGGAAAACTAAACTGGAGGCAGGAGTGATTGATCTCTCCTGATGGCTGATTAATCGAAAAAAAAGAATGAACGTCCGGAAGAGATGAATATTTTCATGCAGGCATATCACCGGAAGATGGGGATGCTCCGCGACATCCGGGAGGCCATGGGAAAGCTGGGTGAGGTAAATCCCCTCCCGGCTTTCCGTACATATCGGGAACGCTATCTGGAGTTGATCCTGGCGGTGTTATCCAGTTTCGCCATCATGGACATCGTGTTAGGACAAGTGGCCGACTATGCCACGGGAAATCCCCGCGCCGCACTGGTCCTTCCTTTCCGGATCATCCTGCTGGCGATCCTCACGCTGAATTTCTCCGTTTACCTGTATCGTCCGGAAAAACTGAGAACCCGCTGGTTCATCTATCCGCTGTTTTATACCTTTACCCTCTTTTCGCCGGTGATCACCTGGTATACCGGCGGACTGGAGAGCAGTTACCGGTTTGAGATCATCTTCATCCTGGTCACCTGGTTTATGCTGATCCCCTTCAGCTACCGCACCCTGATCCTCCATGCGCTGATCCTGGCCACGCTCTATTCGGTCCTGATGTTTTCGATCTTTCGGGTACCGCTGGAGGTGGCTACGGTGATCGAGCACAGCGCCCTTTTTCTGGCTCTTTTCCTCCTGGGAAGTCTGGTAGCCATCTTCAACAACATCTTTTCCGCTTCGGTTTACCTGAGCGAACAGCGCATCGCCAAAAGCGAGGAACGGTTCCGCATGTTCACCCAGAACAGCCTGGATGTTGTGTGGACGATGGATATGAAATCAGGGTGTTTCACCTATATGAGTCCCTCGGTATACAACCTCCGTGGATACCGGCCGGAGGAACTGATTGGTCAGCCTGTTGAAGAGTCACTGACCCCGGAATCGCAGGAGAAGGTGAGGGCGCTGCTGGAGGAGGCACGGAACGAGATCCGTAGCGGTAACATGAAAAAGGTGGTGATTGGTGAACTGGAACAGTATACGAAGAGCGGGGAGACCGTGTGGATTGAAGTGATCGTCAGTTTCGTTACGGATGATAAGGGTGAGATCACGGAACTGATCGGCGACTCGAGGAACATCACCGAGAGGAAAAAAGCGGAGTCGGAACTCCTGCGTATCCAGGAGCAGCTCAAGGAGAAGTCGGAAAAACTTCAGCAGGAAAACCTGCGGATTCAGTACGAGTCCCTGAAAAACCAAATCAACCCGCATTTTTTGTTTAACAGCCTGAACGTTCTGACCTCCCTGATCCGGATCGATGCCGGCCTGGCAGAGAAGTTCACGGAACAGATGGCTAAAGTGTACCGGTACGTTTTGGAGCATAAAGAGGAGGATGTGGTTACCTTGCGTACAGAGATGGAATTTATCCGGTCATACCTCTTTCTGCTGGAGATCCGGTTCGAAGGGAAAATACTGATTGACACGGACATCCCGGAAGCAGCCCTGGAGAAACAGGTTCCCCCGCTGACTGTACAGTTGCTCATCGAAAATGCCGTCAAGCATAACGTCTTCTCGAAACTGCACCCGATGGTGGTGAAGTTGTTCGTAGATGAAATGGGGTATTTTACAGTCAGCAATACGTTGAGGAAGAGGGAGGTACAGATGGGATCCACGGCGGTGGGACTGACAAACATCACCGACCGGTTTCGCCATATCACCGACCTGGTTCCGGAATTCGGGGAGAAAGGGGATCAGTTTATTGCAAGGATACCATTGGTATGAAATGGGAAGAAATAACACGAAGATCCACAAAGGGATCATGAAATTCCACGAAGAAATTCCTCCTTGGAACTCTGTGCTTTTTCCATGGAGCTCTGTGAAACAAAGAGATAAAAGAAATTAGAAAAATGAACATAGTAATCGTTGAAGACGAATCCCTTTCCGCCCGGCGGCTCGAGAAAATGATTCGTGAGATCGATCCGGAAATAAAGGTCCTGGCGAAACTCGAATCGGTGGAAGAGGCAGTAGCCTGGTTCCGCCAGCACGATTGCCCCGACCTGATTTTCCTGGATATTCACCTCGAAGATGGCCTCAGTTTCGGGATCTTTGAACAGGTGACCATCGCGGCGCCTATTATTTTTACTACGGCATTTGATGAATATGCTATCAAGGCATTTAAACTCAGAAGTATCGATTATCTGTTGAAGCCAATCACCCGCGATGATCTGGAAGCCGCCATCCGGAAATACCGTGACTGGTCGCTTCCAGCTAAACCGAAAGTGGATGTCCAGGAACTATTTGACCTGCTCAGGCCGAAACATCAATTCCGGAACCGTTTCTCCGTAACGGTGGGGGACCGTATCAAATCGCTCCCCTTGGAAGATGTTGCCTATTTGTATTCGGCGGAGGGCATCACCTTCCTTGTGTGCCGGAACGACCACGAATATACCCTGGGGAACAGTCTTGATACCCTTGAACAAGAACTCGATCCGTCGAAATTTTTCCGTGTCAGCCGGCAGTTCCTCGTAGGCCTCAATAGCGTGGTTCAGGCGCACATCTATCCAAAGAGCCGTCTGAAGCTGGAGTTGAAGCCCGACCCCAAACAGGAGGTGTTTGTCAGCATCGACCGGGTGGTTGGGTTCAAGAGGTGGCTGGAGGGATAGAAAGGAGAGTCTCCAGTTGGCAGTTAGTTCCTGGTTTCCGATCTTTTCGGTAGTAATTCGAACAGGTTTTCAAAGGACAGTTTTTTAGCTGTTTCCGGAGTCAGAACAGCAAACAGAACCTCATATTTTCTGATGGTTTTTCCATAATCGGAAAACTCGCCAATTAGATCTGTCCCAACCATAAACCTGTTGGGAAATTGCTCAAAAATTGCAACCCACTCAGGATCTGGTTTTCCTTCCGGTGCAATTACCTGCTCAAATACTATCCAGGAAAGATCAAAATAGAGGTTGGGGTATGTGGATAAGAGCCTCCTAGTAATTTCAGGCAATCCGTCAATATCCAGATTTCTGGTGTCACCTATATGACACCAAACGATCTTCGTCTTCGGGTGATCTTTGATCACCTCCTCCATCTCATAAAGAAACTTAGGCTTGGTTGATGTCGGGTCTCCGAGATCACTGTGAATCCATACCGGGAGATTTTTCTCTGCAGCAAATTCGTAAACAGGGTCCATGGAAACCTCATTAGCGGTGGGATTTCTCCCATAGGTCATTCGGGAAAGATCATCATGCCTGAAAAAGATTTCACCGATCCCAACCCAAAAATCCGGGTACATTTCCATCATCCGTTTGATATGATCGATGCCATTCCTGTCAACCGGGTTAAACCCACAGATCATCGGATAGATTCTGTCTCTCTGTTCTTTTGGCAGGGACTTGACTGCTTCGGCAAGGATCACATCGGTGAATGCATAGTAATAAACCGGGGCATCATTGTCGTCATAGTAAACGGGACGTTCCTGATCATAATTCGTCCACAATTTGGTCACCGGCAGTCCGAATAAAACAATGTTCTCTACGCCTGCCTTGTCCATTTGTTCCAGAAGAATATCCATGCCTTCTGTCTCTTGTACAAAATCAACGTAATGGCAATGTGCATCATTGATTCTGTAGTTATAACCAGCTTCTTGCATCAGACTTGGTGAACCTGTTGTTTGAGTAAAAATCTGGCCTGTGAAGGCAATCAAAAGGATAAAGACAGTAATTGACTTTTTCATATGGCTATTTGTGTGTTTGATTCTGTTGGGTTTGTATTCATCATTCGCAGGAAAAACAGTTAGATTTTTTCCGGCTGAATAGTTAGTACAAAAATAGATGCTTAATCAATTTACAACCACTTTACAAAATGTTTTCAATGGTTTTGAATCCAGGTCTTTGTATATTTAGCAAAAAAAGAGATGAATACGAAAAAATTATTCGGGATCTGGATTGTCGTCACAACTGTCGCTTGGATGATTGGGATTCCCATATCCATCATGATGGCCTATCTCGTGAACAAGTAAAAAAATTAGAATCATCTGAATGTTATAGAAATGAAAAACCAAAAGTTCAACCCCAGCCTGTTGAATTCATTGATATGTATTGTGACAGGAATGTTTTTCCTTTCGTGCAGCTCTCCCAAATGGATTCTTCCTCGCGAATATTCCGGTCAATGGGAAACTGACAAGGAACGGATTACGGTCCGCTACAAACTCGACGAGAAACAGAGGCACTCTCAATTTAAGTCCGATTCAGCCACAATAAGCATAACCATAAATAACGATAAAACCGTTAGCGGTTTCATTGGGTCCACGGCGTTCGAACATGGGAAAATACTCAAAAACTACACGTTGTGGGATACAGGAGTTTCATTCGTAATAGAATGTGGACCGATAGGAAAAATATTCCCTGATGATCCTGTGGAAATGAAAGAGGTTGAAGTTTGGCTTGATTCACCGGATGAGAATGGAAGGATTAAAGCTTCACTCCGTTTAGGTGGGTCGGTGTTCCCGATGGCCGATATTGTATTTGAAAAAGTGAAAGAATAAAATTAAATCTTTGATGGCATATGTTTCTAAAAACCGGCATCAGGCACCCGGCATCAGGCTGGCAATCAGCGGCCATGCACAGGCTGCCAGCAAAGCAAGCGTAAGCAGTGGCCGGATCGCATTCTTTACGGAACGGTTCTTCATTGCGAATATTTCCCATGTATGCACGCTGGCCGAAATCACAAAGAAGATCAGCGTCGCGATCAGGATGGTGGCATCGGCATAGAGGCCCCAGTTGAAGAGGAAGACCAGAATAGCGGTGAGGGCAAAGGCCAGGTTGGCGCCTCCCGACTGTTTCTGGTACCCCGGATCCGCCTCTCTTCCCATTGATTCGGCAGATGCTTTCCCGAAGAACATCCCTTCGATGCCCGTCAGTCCGGCCATCACCACGACAATAAAAAAGCTCAGGTAATGCAGGGTGAGCTTGGGATCGCCGTTGCCCAGCTGGTAG
>JAFGNY010000264.1 GCA_016926765.1 Bacteroidales bacterium
CGGATGACTGTGCATGGATCTGCCGCACAATATCCTGGGCAAGTTGCAGCTCAGGGACCGTATTCCGACTTTTTTCAAAACTCTTTCCAAGCTGTTGCCAGTCAGTATAATACTTTTTTGCTTCCGGATCTGAAGCCAGTTTTTCCTGTAACAGATTGTGTCCTTCAGGTGTCAGCTTGCCTTCAAGATCCTCATGGATCTGTTCGATAATTTTTTTATCAATCATGATCAAAGTATTTGGCAGCCAGAAGGTTGTCTCTTAGCAACTGGCGGGCGTAGAATAGTCTGTTCTTGACTTTTTTTATGCTGATGCCAAGCGTTTCAGCAATCTCTTCATAGGAAAGCCCGAACCAGTATTTTAGAAGGATCAGCGAACGGTAATCTTTTCTGAGGTTGCGAAGTGCCTTCCTGAGTTTTCTTTCTGCTGCTGATTCATTTACCCCGGCCGTTTCCATAGGCACTGACAAGGCCTTCTCCAGGGGCAGAAATCGTTTCCTGCTTTTCTGGAAGTTGATGGTCTCATTAAGCGATATACGGTAAATCCAGCTAAAAAAACGGTACCTGAAATCAAACGATGAAAGGTTCATGTAAGCTTTCAGAAAAATCTCCTGGGTCAGGTCTCTGGCAGCTTCATGGTCATCAGTCATCTGAAGGATCATACCATAAATTTTTTGTTGATATCTCTCGACCAGGATTCCGAAGGAGGAGTGGTTACCCCGAAGAACTTCATGAATCAACTCGTGATCATCCTGAGTCATCATAAATACAGTTTATGGTGGGAAAAGTTTGAAAAGTTACGAAGATTTTTTTCCGGTTTTACCTTTAAAGAAACAATTTTTTCCTAATTCCCTGAAGCCAGTAAAGAGAGCTTCCAAAGGTCTTTACGGTTCATCCGCAGCACGGGAGTGATAGCCAGATACCCCGAACGTCCTATCCTTCGCTTTAAAGCCTTTAATTCTTTCATCTTTTCCGGGATCTCAGGATCGGGGAGAATGACAAAATCATTTTCACGGAGAAGCATCACACTCTTTGCTTTGATGGAGAGTTCTGTGTAAAGGCTGATAAAACAGTACAAGTCGACAACCACCTCGGCAGGAAAGTGATTGCGGATAGACAAAAGGTAGTTCCCTACGCGGGTTTCCGAAAATTTTCCCAACCTGATCATGCGCAGCAGTACCACTTCTGTGTCGAACTCCATCTCGAGCCACCTCTTTATGGAATTTTCACTGTACTGAAAGCTCAGGATCAGCAACACCGGGATCACGATGATGATGAATACAGTTGCAATAACAGGATAGACGGTAAGAGCGTTGAAGCAGCCATGGATCAGAATAGCTGCCACGGCCCCCAGTAAGACCGCAACGCTAAAATGTGTCTGGCGGTTGAGGCTACTGACCACCAGGATGGCAAAGATGGCGGTGGTTCCGCCATGCATGACCGCCGTACCGAATCCCCGGGTAATCCATACCATCATGTTCGAGGTATCCTGTGCGAAGTGGAGGAGGTAGAAGATGTTTTCGGCCAGGGAGAATGCTGCCCCGATGCTGAATCCATAGATGGCCCCGTCGATCATGAAACCGATCCGGTTTCGCTTGATCAAAAACAGAATCAACCCAATTTTCAGAAACTCTTCCACCACGGGAGCGATATATCCCGACAGGAAGTTAAAACTCAGGTGAAAATAGCTGACAAGAAAGGTATTGGTGTAAAAACTCAGGGCTGCACTGAGGATTCCCCATATCAGACAAGCGAGGAGAACCAGTTTGTTGACCAGCCGCATGCTGTCAAGGAACAGAAACAGGCCAAGCAGGAGAAATACCGGGCTGAGAGAGATGATGACCTTTAGGACCATACTAATCATCCCACACCCCGATGTACCTTGCGATTACTAGACGCTGGATTTCGCTGGTCCCTTCACCGATCTGCAACAGGCGCTGATCGCGGTAGAACCGTTCGATGGGATAATCTTTCATCAACCCGTAGCCTCCATGGATCTGAACCCCTTCATCGGCAATTTCGCGGGCAATCTCCGAACAATAAAGCTTGGCCATGGCTGCCTCTTTGGCAAAGGGTTTGCCTGCTGATTTCAGCCAGGCTCCCTTGTAAAGGAGGTTTCGGGCCAGTTCGATTTTGGTGGCCATGTCGGCCAGTTTAAAGGCATTGATCTGAAAATGGCCGATCGGTTTTCCAAATTGTTTTCTCTCTTTCGAATACTGCAGCGACATCTCAAAGGCTCCCTGGGCACAACCCAGACCCATCGCACCGATGGCCAGCCTGCCGCTGTCGAGCGTGTTGAGCATGATCTTTGATCCCTCCCCCCGCTTGCCGAGGATGTTTGAGTAGGGGACCCGGCAATCGTCGAAATAGAGTTCCGATGTATCTGAAGCCCGCCACATCATTTTTCCGTGCATCGGAACCCGTTTGAATCCCGGGGTATCGGCATCCACCAGGATGGTCGTAAACTCTTTCTTTCCGTTCGTTTCTCCGGAAACCACCTGGACTGTGGCCCCTTTGTTGATGGAAGAGGCTCCGTTGGTGATGAAGATCTTCGATCCGTTGATGATCCAATGGTCCTCTTCAATCCGTGCAGTGGTTTTTGTTCCACGCGAATCACTGCCGGCATCCGGCTCAGTAAGACCAAAAGCCCAAAGAGCCTCGCCGGTCATCAACATCGGGAGATATTTCAGTTTCTGTTCAGCAGTCCCGTAGTTCATGATGGGTCCCATTCCAAGCGAGATGTGTGCAGCCAGGGTAGCTGCCTGCGATGCATCAATACGGGCCAATTCCTCAACGGCAATGACATAGGCCAGCATATCCATGCCCGAACCGCCATATTCTGTTGGCGCAATCAATCCGAAGAGGCCAAGCTCTCCCATACGGTTGGTCAGGGGAATCGAAAATTCGCCTTTTTCATCCAA
>JAFGNY010000265.1 GCA_016926765.1 Bacteroidales bacterium
AGTGGTCAAATGGAATATCCGTTAGTATCATTCACGGTTGGCATGAACAGCGTTTGTATGGATATTTCATGTGTATTTCAAGATTGGTTGTAGCAAAAAGTTAAACAAGGAAAAGTTGATTGTGAAAGAACTAACAAAAAAACATATAAATTCGGGGCTAAAAAATGACTTTTATCATCTTTTAAAGAAATGTATATAACTTTTTGTCAGATCAGGAAATACTGTTGGCGATTTGTTTCAGGCGGGTTTCATCGAGGATGAAGATCTTTCGCCCTTTGATGGCAAGAATTCCTTCTTCCTTCCATTCTGCAAGTAACCTGATCACTGTTTCCTGTGCGGTTCCGATGATATTTGCCAAGTCGAGGCGGGTCAGGTTGAGGTATGGAACCTCGAACCCGTTGTGCCCAACCGAGAATTGCTGGTATAAAAACAATAAGGTATCAGAGAGTCTCTCTTTTACAGGTTTATGTGCCAGAGAGATCATTTTATGCTCCGCGTCAACCAGTTGTCTGCTCAGACTGAATATCAGGGCCTGGGTGAATTCGGGGTATTTGATTGTAAGTTCAAAAAAATCGTTCTTCGGGATGAAGCAAATCACGACGTCATCCATTGCCTGGGCAGAGACGGAATAGATCGTCCCCGTCAGCAGAGCCTTTAATCCGATAAACTCTCCTGCAAATGAAAGTCGTGTGATATGTTCCCTCCCATCAGAACCGTTTTTGAAAATTTTTACATGTCCCGACCTGAGACAAAAAATTCCATGAGGTTTGCTACCTTCAAGAAAGATCTTTGTTCCTTTCTTTAATAACTTCACTTCTTTCTTCGCCTGAATTTGTTTTAAATCTTCAGGTGATAAAGCTGCGAAGTAGGAACTGTATGCTTCCAGGCAGCAAAGGCAGTGCAGATCGTTGACCTTTTTCATCATTGTGAATAAACAAACAGATAAACAAAGATACCATAGTATCAACAGAAATGCAAGTTTTGAAGAATCCTTACATTTGCGATAAATAAAATACCTGATTTGGAACTGAATCATTGCAAAAGTGCAGATATCATCACCATCCGGGGAAGGGTTCAGGGTGTCGGATTTCGCCCGTTTGTCTATCGACTGGCAAAACAGCATGAAATCCATGGTTGGGTCCGGAATACCAATGCAGGGGTTACCATCTTCTGTGAAGGAGCAAGGCAGAACCTGGAGGCATTCCTGGCATCTTTGCAAGTTTCAGCACCCGTTGCATCGGTGGTGGAATCTGTCTCTGTTGAGCCGGCATCGCCTTGCGGGCATACCGGTTTCCACATCATGAAAAGCCTTGATGTATCGGATGACATAACGGATATAAGTCCGGATATTGCAGTCTGTGACGCCTGTCTGGCCGATATGAAAGTTCAGCCTCACCGGAAGGATTATCCGTTGATCAACTGCACCCATTGCGGACCCCGGTTCACGATCGTGAAGGCATTGCCCTATGACCGGTCCAATACAACAATGAATACGTTTCCGATGTGTGAACTATGTGCTTCAGAGTATGCAGCTATCCTTGACCGCAGGTTTCATGCCCAACCAGTAGCCTGCAATGCATGTGGTCCGGCTTATGAATTGTGGATCAACGGACAACGGTTCTCCCATTCGGTTAAAGAGATCCTCCGGTATGCAGCAGATACGATTCAACAAGGGGGGATCCTGGCAATGAAAGGGGTTGGAGGATACCATTTGGTTTGCAATGCCGGGAACGATGAAACCATCCGTTTGCTCAGGCTGCGTAAGGGAAGGGAGGCCAAACCCTTGGCGGTTATGTTTCGGGACATCGACCATGCTCGCGATACCGTTCTGATCTCTCCACTCGAGGAGAAACTGTTGTTATCCTGGCAGCGACCGATCGTCCTGCTGACTCAGCGACGGAATCCGGTTTTCCCACTTTCCCCTTCCCTAAACAGAGGATTGGATACGCTCGGAGTAGTTTTACCCTACATGCCTTTTCACTACTTGCTGATGGAAGAAATTAACCTTCCCGCAATCGTACTGACATCAGGGAATCTCACCGGCCATCCGATCCTGACAGATACTGAAGAAGCAATCAAAACATTCCAACCGATTACTCCTGTCGTCATCTCGCATCAGCGGGAGATCTACAACCGGATCGATGACAGTGTGGTTCGCCAGATTGGCGGGAAAGAACGTATCTTTCGCCGTGCCAGGGGATATTGCCCTGAGCCTGTTCCGGTATCCTTATCTGTCGACGGCATCATGGCCATGGGAGGAGAACTGGTCAATACGTTTTGCACAGGGAAAGGAGATCGAGCCTACATGAGTCAATACATCGGAGACCTAAAAAATATTGACACACAGAATTTTTATCGTGAAACGATCGATCGCTTCCTGAGCCTGATTCGTATGGAGCCGGAACTGATCGTAACCGACCTCCATCCAGAATACTTTTCAACCAAATGGGGCAGGAATCTGCATGCCAGATTGACTGAATCGGGCAGGATAATTCACCTCGAGCAGGTGCAACATCATCACGCTCACATTGTTTCCTGCATGGCAGAACATGGACTCGATGAACGGGTGATCGGCGTGGCTTTTGACGGGACAGGGTATGGGACCGATGGCCACAGTTGGGGATCTGAATTCCTGGTAGCTGATCTGAAGACTTTTAGCCGGATCAGTCATTTCGAATACCTGATGATGCCGGGAGGAGACAAGGCAACAGAGGAACCGTGGAGAGTGGCCTTTTCAGCACTTTACCTGGCATTCGGGAGGAAAGATATCCCAACAGGACTTCCGCTGCTGAACATCATTTCAGAAGAGCAGTCAGAGTGGATCCTGCAGATGCTGGAGCAAAAGGTCAATACACCGCTCACTTCTGGTGCCGGAAGGTATTTCGATGCTGTAGCTGCCCTTTTGGGACTGTGCCTGACCTCGGGTTATGAAGGAGAGGGACCGATGAAACTGGAAGCCATTACGCAAGAAGGGATTGCAGAAAATTATCCCGTCGAAATCGGTCAGACGATCTCCCTGGTACCAGCCATCCGCAACATCGTAACCGATCTGCTCGAAGGTATTCCACCGGAAGTCATTTCCACCCGGTTCCACAATACCATCGCTTTGGCCATTATCCGGCAATGCAAAACCATCAGGGAAGAAACCGGGTTGAGCCATACAGTCCTTTCGGGGGGTGTATTCCAGAACCGTTACCTGACAGAACGACTGATAAAAGGCCTTGAAATGGAAAAATTCCATGTATATTTACAGACCAAAGTTCCGCCAAACGATAGCGGCCTGTCGCTCGGACAGTTGGTGATTGCTGCGAAACGCAGGATATATAAAAAAAATAGACGCCCATGTGTTTAGGAGTTCCTGCAAAGGTGATCCGGGTGGAAGGTGAGATCGCCACTGTCCTGATCGGAGAGGTGGTTTATCAGGCCAATGTTGCTTTACTGGAAGA
>JAFGNY010000266.1 GCA_016926765.1 Bacteroidales bacterium
ACCACTGCCATCAGGTGAATGACATAGGTGATATTGGCTGCAACCAACAGACCGGTTCGGTGAAAGATGTGCTGCATGATCCCCGTTACTACAATGATGAGAAGCAGGATGACAAAAACCCAGTCGGTGCTGTGGCTTTTTTTATACTGGATCTGATTGATCTTTATGACCCGGTTCTGGATGAAATAGATGGTTCCGATCAGCAGACCAACGGTGGCAGCGTAGCCGAACACATGAACCGGCCAGAAAATGGCAGGCCCAAGCTGCAATTGTTCGATGAAAGCCATCACGAGCACCAGCATGATCACATATCCGAGCATGAGGAAGAGGTGAATGACCCATGGCATGAAAACCCGGGTGGAACGCTTGCTTTCACATTCGGCATAGCGTTTCTGTGTGAAGAAATGCCAGGGAAGAAGATAGATCTGTTTGATATAGAGCCACCATGGAATAGGAGCCACCCGTTCGTTATATAGCGTGAGGCGCCACATACGGAACGCATTGATTAGCAGGATGATGCCTATCAATGAGCCGAGGGTGAGATCGAAGGTATGAATGAATGTACTGGGAAGAAAGGCTCCCTCTCCATCATAAATGTGAATACTGCCGAACGAAAAACCATACCAGAGTAAAGCGATGCCGATGAGTAGTCCGGTGACCACAATAGAGATCACTTCTGTTGACTTGGAGAGATAAAAGAGCCTGGCCACGCCGGTGAAATCATACTGGCTGATCAGCCATCGACGGAGGCTCATCATCGTTTCACCCGGATCAGCTTCCCTCGGGCACTGTTCCGAACATTGACCGCAGTAATAGCATAACCAGGGTTCCAATGCGGTTTCCAGCTTTCTTTCCAGCCCCATCTGCAGGGTTCGCATCCATTTTCGCGGAAAACGGAATACCTCATCCGCATGGGGGCAATTAGCAGAACAGTCCCCGCAATGGTAACAATACTGGACATCTTCGGCTCCGAAGTGAACCAGTTCTTCGATCAGCTCAGGATGGACTCTGATAGCCATAATAAAACCTCCTTATTCAGTATGTATTTGTTGTGCACGTTGTTCAATTTCGCTGAGTGTCAGGCTACTGAGATGGCCGATACCTTTCCCGCTTGTAATGGTACGAAGTACACCTGCTGCAACGGCGGAAGCCTGGGCTACGGTATCCGGGATGTCTTTCGGGGCCTGACACATGCCGGCAACAAAGATCCCCCCCCGTTCTGTATCGGTTGGATTGCCGTTGTAGTCAAGTTCTGAGAACCATCCGTCGGCATCCCGGGTGAGGCCGAGTATGTTGCTCAGTTCATGGGTTCCCTGAGCGGGTATCAGGCCGACGGCAAGCACCACCATGTCGACCGGGAATTCAAGTACTTTATCATGGATGATGTCCTCGCCATTGACGATCATCTGGTCTCCCCGCATCTCGACGGTTGCCGAACGGCCTCGTACTACAAAGGTTCCCTCCGATTTGATCCGTTCAGCAAACTCTTCATACCCTTTGCCGAAAGCACGCATATCGATGTAAAATTCATAACACACCACATCCGGTACTTTTTCCCGTACAAGGTGAGCGAACTTCAGGGAATACATGCAGCAGACACGGGAACAGTAGGCATTGTACTTCTTGTTCCTCGATCCAACACAATGGATGATTGCAACACTCTTTGGTGGCGTTCCGTCAGGGAGCAGCACCCACTCATCCTCTTTGGTCTTTTTGTTCTGAACTTTGGTCTTGGTGACGATTTTTCCCCCGGTGGATCCTGAGGCATTGGTCATGCGCTCAAACTCCAGTGCAGTTAATACGTTTGGAAAAATTCCATACCCATATTGTTCCAGTTTTTTTGCATCCAGTACATCGTATCCGGTTGCCAGGATGATGTTGCCCACATCCACTTCGATGAATGCATCCTGTTCATGAAGATCAATGCACTCTTTTGGACATTTTTTAGCACAAACGCCGCATTTTTCTCCGTTCGACTGGATGTAGGTACATGACTCCGGATCAATCAGGTAAGCATTCGGAACGGCTTGGGGAAACGGAATGAAGATGGCCTTTCTCATGGAAAGGCCCGCATCAAACTCACTGGGAACCTTGACCGGGCAAACACCCGAACAGATATCGCAGGCTACACAGGCCTCTATGTCTACATACCGGGCACGCTTCCTGATCTTTACGCGGTAAGCTCCCGGAATTCCGGTAACCGAGTCTATCTCCGACCGGGTCATCAGGTTGATCATGTCATGCTGAGAGACGGATACCATCCTGGGAGTCAGGATACAGGCTGCGCAGTCGAGCGTGGGGAAGGTCTTGTCGAACATAGCCATATGGCCACCAATGGTACCGGTACGCTCCACCAGGTAGACCTGCTTGCCGGCATCTGCGATTTCCAGCGCCGCCTGGATGCCGGCGATTCCTCCGCCGATGATCAGCGTGGCATGGTTGACCGGTGTCTCTTTTGGCACTGCGGCCAATGCGAAGGGAACGCCCAGGGTGGCACAGGCAACGATCGCTTTGGCGCGGTCGTTGGAATCATGAGTCATCGCTCCATGTTCCCTGAATGAAGCCAGCCTGACTTCATGGGGATTGTAACCGGCCATGGCCAGAGCCTTTGTAAAAACCGGTTTGTAATACCCAGGCATATCCCCGGCAATGATAACCCTCTGGATCCGGTCCTTCTTCAGCTCCTTACAGAGCTCCAGCGGTTTCAGCTTTGGCTTCACCCCAAGGGAACGTACCACTTCCACTCCCGGCAGGTTGGATGAATATTTCGCGATGGCATCGAGATTGAGATTCTTCTCGACATCGACCTGGCAAAGATAGACTCCGATGCGCATAAGACCTCCTGATTGTAAATGATTTGATAACAAACGAAAATACACATGATATCAAACCAAATACAATGACATTGGTCATATCCAAGAGGTTTATTACACTTATCCGGTTTTGCCTGAGGAATATTCGCGTGTTGTAAATAAGATGGAAAAGAGAAAAAACGGTTCCTACTTCGGGAAGGGTGAGGATGCAACCAGAACGTCGTACCAATCCTTCAGTCCCTCCCCGCTTTTGACTGAGATTTCAAGGATCTGAATTTCCGGATTGGTTTTCCTGATATCCTCACGAGCTTGTTCCAGGTCGAAATCGACATAAGGGATCAAGTCCGTCTTAGTGATAACGGCAAGTTGAGCCGAACGGAACATATAGGGGTATTTGAGTGGCTTGTCGTTCCCTTCGGTCACACTGTAGACAATCACCCGGAGGTTTTCCCCCAGATCGAACAGGGCGGGGCAGACCAGGTTTCCGACATTTTCCACGAAGGTCATGCTACCCTCTTCGATTGCCAGCTCTTTCAGAGCCCTGCTGACCATGGCGGCGTCAAGGTGGCAGCCGTATTCCGTGTTGATCTGAACAGCCTGAGTGCCAGTCTTTCGGATCCGTTCAGCATCCAGGGAACTCTGCTGATCTCCTTCGATGACATACAGGACGCGTTTTTTCCCCAGATCGGTGCATGTTCTTTCCAGCAGCGTAGTCTTCCCTGAACCGGGAGAACCTACCATGTTCAGGCACCGGGAATTCTTTGCTTCAAGAAAGCCACGGTTCCATTCTGCCTGTTTGTTGTTTTCCCCCAGGATATCTTTCTGAATCCGGATGACCCGGCCGTCGGGAAGGTGCTCGTGGTCATGAGACTCATGAGAGTGATGGGAGTGATGATGGTGATGGGGATCGGGATCGTGGAGCAGGTTCTGGCCTGTTACGTCACCACAGCCGCAGGTTTCGCACATATTCAGGAATTTCTTTGTTAACTTATTCTGCTAAATTACAAATAATGATTCAGAAACAAGAGTTTGCTACCGGCTTGATTTACTATTTTTGTCACTGACCATGCATCTGTTTATGAAAAACAATCTCCTTAGGATCGTATTAGCAGGATTATTAATTGCTGACATCTGTTTCTCTTTTATTCAGCATGCAAATATGCCTGTGACCGGTGATCTTGCAGAGGTTGCATTTCCGGATAAAGGGTCCGCCTATTACCATGTATTACAGGATCCTGTTGGGCTGTCTGTCCTTATTCATGATACCCTCTATGCCAATCCAAACAGGTATTTCTCCCACTTGTGGACATCCGCTTATATGTTGCATGTTCCAAAAATGTTACAGACTGTCGCAGATCCAGTGGAGAGTATTTACCTGGCATGCGGTGTAATTAAAATTCTGATACAGGCCGGTTTACTGTTACTTTTCGCCACCTATATCTCTAATTCATTCAGTATCACAACACTTAAGTGGCTGACTGCTGCCGTCCTGGTTACTCCGCTATTTCAGGCATCCGGTTATAATTCTTACATGGGTTTTATCGATCAGTCTATCACTTACAATTTCTTTTACTCTCTTCCGCTGATGTTGTTGCTTCTTTTTTTTCTGCCGTATTATCGGGCCTGGTACAACCAGACAATTATACGAATGAGCAATACACAACTCATTCTATGGGCCGGTTTGACTTTTATACTCTGTTTCAGCGGACCATTGGTCCCCGGCATCCTGGCAATTATCTGCCCGTTGATCCTGCTTGGTTATCTGTACAGGGAATTCCGTGACAATCCTGCTCAACCGTTTGGTATCAGAGTGAAACATGCTATCATCTCACTAAACAAGCCTCCGTTTATTATCCTTTTTCTTACAATCCTGCTTTCACTTTATTCACTCTATATTGGCTCCTTCAATATTCTCAACCGTGCAGAAACGCTTTCGCTCACTGATCTTTATGGGAAACTTTCCCTCGGCATTTTT
This sequence comes from Bacteroidales bacterium, assembly GCA_016926765.1. Classification (GTDB taxonomy): domain Bacteria; phylum Bacteroidota; class Bacteroidia; order Bacteroidales; family FEN-979; genus QYOJ01. Next base: position 4,789 of record JAFGNY010000266.1, read on the forward strand.
CACCAGTTCACTGATAAAGCCGGTTTTCCATTAGCGTTTCTGGTGATTGCCATAAACCTGATCTTACTTGCCAGGATGCCGGATTCTGCCGAAAAAAGAGGGATATTCACCCTGACGCGATGGCTTCTTCTCTTCTCCATTCTATTCATACTTCTCCTCCCATTAGGCGGTTATCGACTTTACCGGCCCCAGATTCTCCGGTATGACACGGTAATGCCTATCACTGCAGGGATCGTTCTTTTATTCGGTATCTCAAGTCACTACCTTATTTTCGCGTTTCAAGGTATACGAAGGTACCTATATGTCGCAATCGTTGGTTTGATTCTCGCGGTGTTTACCCGGGCAGATATTCCGATGTTTTACGAGAATGACTGCGAAGAGAAATGTCTGTATGAAATTGCATCTGCCACAGATACTATTCTGATCCTGCATCATGATTGTCCAGTCATGGAATGGGGGAAGATCAGTGATTACAGGATGTCAGCTGCGAACGCCAGGTTGCTTAATTATTGGGGTGTGACAAAACGATTAACCTATTATTATCAGGAAGAATAGAATCAAACCATATCAAGATGAATTTAACGAAAAGACTGTTTTATCTTCCTATCCTCGTGATGGGGTTGATCGGGATGATCACTCCACAACCTGGTTTTTCCCAATCTTGTGATTCGGTAAGCGCTCCGCTGAAACCACAGGTAGTCAGATTAAACCTTCACTCTTCCGAATACCAGGAACTGTTTCATGGAGCCCCGCAAAC
>JAFGNY010000267.1 GCA_016926765.1 Bacteroidales bacterium
ACATTGAAGAGGTACTGGTAATAGGTCTCTGCCTTGAACCGAAGGTTCTCGGTGAGCAGGTACTGGTAACCGAGAGCGGTTTGCCAGCTTCTGGTATAATCCAACTTACGGTTGGGCTGGGTGGCTGATCCATCCGGATGATGAGCCAGCACAAAATAGATTACCCGGGGTTGCATTTGACTGTACAGGCCGGTGCCGAAGTTGAAGCTATGCCGCGGGGTGATGAACCAGTCGAACCCGAACCGGGGTTCCAATGCCCTGGAGTCGTTCATCGCCAGCCAGGAACCAGCGATGCCTGAGGTGATTGAAAAGGCATCGGAGAACGCATGTTTCCATTCAAGGTAACCCCGCAGCAGGCTCATCTGTTCCCTGGAGCTGGTGTTGACCAGCCATTGACCCTTCCACATCAGGCTGTCGGCATAGGAGAGCCAGTAATAGTCGTACAGTACGCCGGCTTCCAGGGTGTTGGCCGCATTGAATTTGTGAAATAACACCGAAGAGACCGATAATTTGGTCTCGGCCGACCGTTCACCTGCCCACGGGGAAGGGGTGGTGACTACGTTGGAGAAGGTGTCGATGTGGGTGTATACCAGGGATCCTACGGCATACACCATGTTCTTCCACCGGGTTTCCGGTGTCAGAAGGATCTGATGGGTTACACCAAGCATACCCAGGTTGGATCCGTTGGCCAGGTCTTCACCGTAATCAGGGAACATCCATTTATCCTGAGTTTTCTTGCTGTCATAAAGCTGGATGTAACTGAGCCCGCCCATCCCGGTGAGGGTAAAGGTCCCGGCTTTTTTCGTGGGAAGCGTGATCTTCAGGTTCAGGTCCTGGTAACGGGGAATCACGCCAAGATCAACCCCCAGCAGCCCGACTACCTCAAGCAGGGAATAGCGGTAGGAGAGGAGATATGACGAGGAAGATTTTCGGGAAAAAGGCCCTTCTGTGCCGAACTCCAAACCATTCCAGCCAATCCCGAACCAATATTCATGTCGGTCGCTGTTGCCGTTTCGCATCCGAAGGTCAAAGATCCCGGCAACGGTATTCCCAAATTGCGCCGGAAAAGCTCCGGTAAAAAAATCGGAATTGGCGAGCAAATTGTTGTTCAACACCGTCACCGGACCTCCGGTCGTCCCGACTGCCGCGAAGTGGTTGGGATTGGGGATCTCCATCCCGTCGAGGCGCCATTGAAGTCCCATCGGACTGTTTCCCCTCACGATGATGTCGTTCCGGTTATCCACTCCGGAGGTGACCCCGGCAAAATTCTGTGCCATCCGGGCGGGGTCGTTGTAGCTTCCGGCAAACCGGAAGGTTTCATCCACACTAAAACTCCTTACGCTAACGGTTGCCATCTGGTTGATGGGTTGATACTTGAGGTACTCTCCCCTGATTTCAACCTCCCTGGCAGTAAGCACGGTTTCACTCATTTCAACGGTCACGAAGCTCTCTTTTCCTGAATTGACCTGTATCTCAGGCGATTCGAATGGAGTATAGCCTACATAGGTGACCCGGATCTTATGGTTTCCGATGCGAACATTCCGAAACAGGAAATGGCCGGTCTCGTCGGAAACTGTGCCCGTAAGCGAATCGGCATCACACAGCATGATAGTCGCTCCGGGCAACGGGGAGAGGGTTTGCTTGTCGAGGATAATGCCTTTGATGGATTGATGCAGAATTTGTTGAGAATAGGAAAAGGGAACGAGAAGTGAGAAGCGAAAAGCGAAAATAAGAAATAGAAAATAAATAAATATAGGGGATCTCTTTCTTTGACTAACGTAATTTACTTTTTGTTGTATCACATTGCAAATGCATTTGTGTTTTTTTTTACTCTGCCCTGCGCCACTACTCCTCCATTAACCGGTCAACCTCCTCCCTGGTAAGTCTGGTCCATCTTGGATTGACGAACTTCTCCCCATCCCAGTCAAAGTCGACCCGGTCAAAGGTTTCGCCATAAAATGTGAGCTTGCTTTTTAGATCCGGAGTATGTTCTACGAAAATGAAGGTTTCTGGTTTTGCTTCTAAATAGTTCATGAGCCGGTTTGCCAGCGGGGCAACCCATTCGGTCACCGGTGTTCCGGGGTTTTGGCGATAGATCTCAGTAGCAATAACCAGGGTTTTACCATCTTTTCGCCGGATAACCTTCAATCCGCAAACAGAAGGTGTCCCCCACTGACCGGCAAACTCAAAATGCTGGTCCATGTATTTGTCAAATGGAATGTTAGTCTCCATGGGTTAGTTCAAAGTTCAAAGTTCAAAGTTCAAAAGTGTCATTGCGAGGAGCGTAGCGACGAAGCAACAATGTTCAATGTCGTTAGTGCGAAGAGTTTTCAATTTTCAATTATTCTCCATTTTACTTAGCTCTTTTCCGAAACTGTAATCAATCAGATCCCGTCGGCGGGGCTGATAGGTTCCGTCGTTCATCTCCTTGTTGATGACCTGGGTGATCAGGTTGAACATCTTCATGGTTTGAGGTTCATCCCGGTAAAAAGTATCCCATGCATAGTTATACAACTCCTGCAACCGTTCAGCGGTCATATGTTTCGGATGATAAACAACCTTCCCGGCATTGTAATGATCCCAGTCGTGATCAAAAATCCTGTTCTGTTTGATCAGGTCTGCATAGGCTTTGGTATGTGGAAAAGGAGCGAGGACGGTAAACTCAGCCAGGTCAAGGTCAATCTCCAGAAGGAAATCGATCAAACGCTTGATGTCATCTTCTGTTTGATTATCCAGACCCAGCAGGATCGTTCCTTCTACGCCAATTCCGTAATCATGGTATTGCCTGATCCGGTTGCGGATGTAATCTGAGGTGTCAAAAACTGCCTGATATACATACCAGGCGCCTGCCTGGGCTGCCAGATCAAGGATTTCGTCTTTGGCTTCGATGGTATGACTGCACCATTTCTTTTTCAAGGGGATCATTGCACGGAATAGCTCTTTTTCCCACTGGGTATCCAGGGCAAGGGAGTTATCGACGATAAACAGCCGGTTGTTATCGAGCTGTTCCAGCTCCTCAACCACGCGATCAATAGGCCGGGGCCTGAAGCCTCGTCCCCCAAGATACCTGACCGCACAGGGGTAACAGTCGTAGATGCAGCCCCGGGAGGCATGAAACAGATCTACCATCCGGAATCCTTTGTGGTAATATCGGTCAGTATTCAGGATGGATCGACGGGCCGGACCAATCAACCGCATATCAGGGGGTTTGGCCATGAAATTGTAAACCTTCTTTAACTCATTTTTCCGGAAATCTTCGAATACCTGAGCCATACGCCCCTCCACTTCACCCAGAAAAACAGCGTCACCATGGGCCATGGTCTCTTCGGCATGCAACATGGTTGAGATACCGCCAAAGATCACTTTTTTCCCCATCTTCCGGTATTGATCGGCAATGGCCCATCCCCGTTTTACCTGAGTGGTCAGCATCATTGAAATACCAACAAAATCAGGCGATTCATCGATCACCAGCTCATCAACATTTTCATCCGTAAAATCAATTTCTACCCAATCGGGAAGATCGGCAGCCATAACAACCGGACCGTGTGGGGGCAGATTAAAGATTGTTTGTCCCTCAAGTTTTTCCCACCTGGGATATATCAGTTTGAATTTCATTCAGGCGCTGTTTTTATGTTGTACATACAATCAACCAGCTTCCGGATTATCGGCTCTTTCTGCTGCCAGGCAGGGATCTCCATGCTCAGGGCTTTCTGATACATGATCCTGGCATCCTGATAAGCTCCTTTACTGCTGTAAAGGTCTCCCGCCAAAGACCATACCTCAAAATAACCGGGATTTGTGGCTGTAAAATCTTCAATATAAGAACGCTCCGGCAATGGCATCTCCGGGGTTTCAATCAATTTCCGGATGTCGGCCCGTTGCTTCCTAAACAATAAAAATTGCTGAAAATCAGATGATACGACAAATTGATCCATGGGTATCAACCGATTGGAATCAGCTATATCCATCCGTGTTTGCAGCGTTGCAAAGGTATGAAATATTTCTGACAGATTGTAGCAAATATAGGGGCCCAGCTGCCAGGGAGGTGTAGAGACCCACATCAGCAATTCCCCGGGTTTGAACATGACCGAGTGATGTGCAATCAATTGGTTGATCGCCTTTTCATTACCCATGCCAATTGTTGTTCCGTTGATCCCTTTTTGATCGCGAAGCAGTGTGGCGGCATCCGGGGCATCCATGGGACTGAGTTCCGTGATCAGCCGGATAACCCGCCGGGAGCGGTAATAACTGGCACTGTTTTTTATGTTCTCACTGTTATGCGGATCATCCCTGAACAGGTCACCCTGATAATGATTGGTACACATGATGTAATCCTTCCGGGATTGGATCAGTGTGAGTCCGAATGGCGACTTTTCAATGATGGCTGCCCTGTTCTCTTTGCCCGAGCCAATGAGCAGGGATTCCGATACAAAAGTTTCCCTCTGTCCGGCGATCGACCAGGCATCTTCGACGGAGGAGGCATATTGCAGGATCTCACGGGCCAGCAGTGATACAGGGGTCCTGGCGGAGAAGGGGATATCCGATTTTGCGGCATTGATCGTGACTGTGATACCCGCCATATTCATACCCGAAACAGCGCCGGTCATCCCTCCCCATGTGATCATGGCAAAGGGATACCCGGTATCCGGTTTTTCAAAGCAAACGATGGGGTTCCTGGCGAAGTCGTCGCCCATATAAAAGTCGAAATTGCGTCCGATCAGCAGGGAGGAATCGGCGCTCATGGAGTTCCAAACCCCGAAGGATGTGCATCCGACAAGCATCAGATCCTGCAGGGCATGGCCGATGTCGTGTGCCGAATGGTAGTTGAGCATCCGCTGATAGGGGGAGCCGATGAAATTATAACGGGGATCGGCAGAGAACGATATTCCATAAATCTCTTCCTTGAACTCAGGCATGAGGTATTCGTCGAGATCACGGTTGAACCAGTAGATGAAATATCTCAGGAATTTCAGGTAGCTGTCCGAGGGGATCATCTCCCGTAACCGGTTCACAAAAGCCTCTTCCTGAAAAGCAATCAACTCTTTCGTCAGTTTGCCATTCGCCACGCCCCGCTCAAAAGGAGATCCCTGAACAAAGAGTTCCCATAAGCCGTATTTATTCTGTTTCAGCCAGTTGCCTTCACATATAAATAACCCGGAATCGGGTTCAGATACCTGCCAGGACAGGGGCGACCGGTCCCGGATCATCGGTGGGGATACTGATGTATCCACTACGTACAAGATGACCAGACCTCCAAACAACAGGATCAATGCCAGGGGGAGGAGGAAGCGCTTTTTCCGGTAAAAAGGACGGACTCGGGACATGGGGACAAAGGTAGCGGGAAAAGGGAAATGTCCGTCTGATTCGGTTGACGATTGAAGATTGAAATTCGCTATCATCAATCGCTGCTTGTAAATTTATTAGCAAAAGAAGATATACTGTACAGAGGATAGACACGAATCTTATCAAACTGCGAATAGTTTTCCAGAGAACAGCGAATTCCGAACGGCTTGTTTTTTTCTTTCAAAAAAAGAAAAAGGCTCTGCATAGCTCCCTGAGTTCCTGATTTGACCTCAATAGGAATGATATCATCCTGATTCTGAACAATATAATCCACCTCTGCATGGCTGTTCAGTTTTTCCCGTTGCCAGTAATAAAGACTTTTTTGCTGATAGGCAGATGCGTATTTGACCAGTTCGAGACCCGTGAATAATTCAGCAATTGATCCTTGATTAACTGCACGGAAGCCGTCAAAAAACAAGAAATCAGCCAACTTCATTCCCTGAAGCCGCTGACAGATACCGGTATCAAACACCAGCATTTTCCTTCTTCCGGGGTTTATGGTTGCACCAAGCGGAAGACCGGTTGCGGCGGTATGTGTCACAGGGATTGCCAACCCTGCCATTATCAGTAGTTCGAGCGCTTCTTTAATCTGTTTATGATTGGATTCGGAAGTTACTTTTGAAAACGTGAATTTATTCCCTGTCTGGAGGACAACCGATTCAAAAACTTCCATGATCCGCAGAGGGGGGACCCGCTTTTTGTATTTTGCAAAATCTGATTTCAGCGACAGAATAAGGTCATCCAAGACCTGCTGGCACGCAAGCAGGTCGCTTCCCCCGACAAATCGCGAAACTACTTCAGGCATTCCTCCCAGTAAGATAAATTGCTTCAGATGAAAAATCAATTTCTTGTGTATCGGTTCAGGTAACGGTTTCTCCGGAGAAGCAACAGCCTTTGACTTGCTTAGAGCCTCAGCGCCAATGGCATATAGAAATTCATCGAAAGAAAAAGGGTATAAAAAAACAGAGCGGATTCGGCCAACACCGAAAGAGGGTAACTCTTCCAGGGCAAATTCCAGAAGCGACCCGGCGGCTATGACATGCAATTCCCGGTACTTCTCGTAAAAGAACCGGAGCGATGAGATGGCGACCGGGCATGCCTGAATTTCATCAAAAAAAAGAAGAGTCTGGCCGGGAATTATTGGAATACCGTAGAGGATGGTAAGATTATTGCATAAGTCCAATGGAGAAAGATCTCCGGAGAATAACTGATGTACGGTTTTCTGTTCTTCAAAATTCACCTCCAGGAAGTACCTGAATTGCTGTGCCAGTTTCCTGACAGTGGAGGACTTACCTACCTGCCTGGCCCCACGCAGCAGTAAAGGCTTTCTGTCGGCTTCCATTGCCCATTTTTGAAGCTCTTTGTCAATGGTTCTCTGAAGATACATAATAGAAAATCAAAAGAATTGAGATATTTTACATTTTTCAAAAGCAAAAATAAAGGAAAAAATTCAATTTTCAATACCGAAATGCAATCGTAAATCGTTAATCGTCTTTCGTTAATCGAATTAATCGTACATACAAGTCACTGATGACCACTGATAGTGAAACTAACATCGCACACATGGTCTGACCCCCAACATCATCGGAACACTGGTGAAGGCATCCAACTGCGGTTCTTTACTTGCCCTCCGAATTTTCGGAGTGGACTCAAGATTTGAGGATTTGCTTTAGGATACATGGGGTAGACTGGTAAGCGTAAGCTTTTTTATATTTGCAATCCAATGTCGATTAGTTAAGTATTTGAACGCTGATAACGCGGGTGCAAACAACGCTGATTTTCTCTGATTTATAAATTATCAATCTGTTTAATCCGCGTTTTAAAAATCAGTTTTATCCGCGTTCCAAATAAGGTTGGTTAACTAAACGACATTGCTTTGCAATCTGTAAATATCGATGAACATGAACACCTTTACCAGCACTCTGCCGGAGGATTTATTCGGACAATTGGGCGAAGCAGCAAAAAAACTTGGGATACCCAGGAACCGGATTATTGAGAAGGCGCTCCGGATATACCTGGATCAACTTACCAGAGCAGAGTATGCCAGATCTTTCCGGAATGCAGGAACCGACAGCGATATCCTTTCTATGGCAGAAGAGGGAATGGAAACATACCTGAAACAACTGGATGATGAAGCAGTGTGAGATCTGGCAAACTGACCTGAATCCGGTGAACGGCAGCGAGCAGAAAGGGATACGACCTGTTGTGATCATCAGCGGTAACCTGCTCAACCAGTATCTTCCTGTTGTGATTGTCTGTCCGTTGACCTCGCGTATCAAAGGCTACAAAGGGAATCTGATTCTGGAGCCTGAAAAGCAAAACGGCTTGTCCCAGCGCTCAGAGGTTATGGTTTTTCATATCCGCCCGATCTCCAAAGAACGACTGATCCGGAAGATCGGAACAATTTCTGAAACAGAGCTGGAGAAGATCAAAGCCGGGCTGGGAGATATTTTAAGGTATTGACGATTTCACTTCAGCCTCGAATCCCGAAGGATCAGGACTTCCTTCGAACATCGAACATCGAACATCGAACATCGAACATCGCCACATCCCTAATCCCTGATCTTCCCCATCACATACGGCAACCCAAGCATCTCCCCGCAGGTCATCACGGCGCCTACCGTTACGCCCAAAGCGCCGTGCAGGTTGATATTCTGCCCGGTAAAAAACAGGCCGGGAATTTTGGTTTTTGGAAAGATGGTGGTACGCTCCGGCGCGTTGGCATCTTTCACCACGCCATACATCGACCCTTCCGGAGTGCCTGTATAATCCCGCCAGGTCAGCGGAGTGGAGATGTCGATCGTAGCGATGGCATCCTTCAGCTCCGGGAACGTCCGGTAAACCAGCTCAAGCAGCTCTTTTGACCGCCTGGCCTTGAAGACGAAATAGGACTTGTCCCTGGCTCCTGAGGCGCTGTCCTCCCATTTCTTTACCGTCTCAAACGACATCGGCGCCATGATCACCGCTGTTTTGGCAAATGCTCCCTGTCCTTTCTCCGGCGGAGTCATAAATAAATACCCCTCCCCTTTAGAGGAGCGCCAACTCCCTCCCCGGTTGGGGAGGGTTGGGGAGGGGCTGTCAAGGGAGGGGCTGTCAGGGGCGGGGTAATAAACATTGTAGTTCAGGTACGGAAAAACTCCCGGTTTCAATCCCAGGTAAATGGTAAACACAGAGGTCGTGTTCTCCAGCGACAGGATCCGCCGATGGTAAGCTTTCTGAACGGGAATATCGGTAAACAGTCCAAGTGTGACCGCCGGATGGATGCCGGAGATCAGGCGGGAGGATTCGAAATGGTCTCCGTCGGCGGTGTCGATCAAAAAGGTCTCTCCACTTTTTCGTATCGTGATTACTTTCTTCTTCAAAAGTACTTCACCGCCATGACTTCGGATCCCTTCCACCAGGATGTCGGCGATCTGCTGGCTGCCTCCGGCTACCCGCCAGGCGGAAGAGATGAAGGCATGGTTGATGAGCCCGAACTGGCTTACTGATGTGGTTTTCGGATTCCAGTCGTACAGAAACCCATTTCCGGCCAGTACATCCTGCAGGCGGATCTCCTCTGTGCCCCTCTGTGCCTCCTCTGTGGTTCTCTGTGAAACTTTTTGTGTCACGGAGTTGCACAGAGGAAACAAAGAGTTCCACAGAGAAGAGTTGTCCAATGTGCTTAGCCAATCTGTTGCAAGAAGGCGCTGAAACGGATCGGAATAGCCTGATGGAGGCAATTCCAGGTTATACAGCGGATGGGCGTTGGCGATCTCCTGTAATGTGGCTGTGTACTGTTTCAGGGCATTTCCGGCATCAGGAAAAAAAGGGAGAAGCCTCTCCCGGAAATTTTCAAATCCCTGGGCAATGGGAAATTCCACGATCCCTCCCGCCTGATCCGGGGATCCGAACGAAATCCTGTCAAACCCGTTGGCATCCATCTGTAGCAGATTAAGTTTTCCGGACAGTCCAAAGTACTTCCAGTAATTGTGAAGAGGCTGTCCGGGTGATAACGCACCCAGGTAATGCATGCCGGTATCGAATGTAAATTTCCCGCGTTTGAAGGTCTGCAGGCAACCTCCGAATTTCCGATGTTTTTCCAGCACAGTTATGCCAAACCCTTCTTTACTGAGGAGAAACCCTGTAAGGAGGCCACCAAGGCCTGAACCGACAATGATGACACGGTTTCCGGGTGAGTTCATGAAGCAGCAGGTATGGTTATCGTAAACGTTGTTCCTTTTCCTGGTTCCGAATGAACTGAAATCTGAAAATTGTGCAAATCGATGATTCGTTTTACAATGCTGAGCCCTAACCCTGAACCTTTCTCTCCTGAAGTGCCAAACGTTGTATCGTGGTAAAAATCAGCAAAGAGATTATATTGTTTTTCTTTTGGAATTCCAACTCCTGTATCTCTGACTATCAGGTTGATTTGAGCATGGTCTTCCTCCGAAATGACCTCTATTTTTCCACCGTTAGGTGTAAATTTTATTGCATTGTTCAACAGGTTGTTTAGCAATTGAATAAATAAAGTTTTATCCACATTAACCATAATTTCAGGCGAAATATCCTGGTTGAGTCTGATCCCTTTTTCCGATAACCTGTGGATAAACAGATTTAAAGAAGAGGTAACAAGATCTGCAAGTTTATGTGTCGTTCGTTTTAGTGAAACCTTTCCAAATTCCAGGTACGACCAGTTGTATAATGTGTCGATGTAATCGAGTAATACCTGCACTTCACTATTGATGTGCGACAGAAAATAAATCTGATCTTCCGTTAACCCCCTGCGAAAATCCTCTTCACGGGTCAGTAATTCCGATACCTTTAATAAGGCGCTCAAAGGGGAACGGAGATCATGTGAAACCACCGAAACAAATTGGTTTTTCAGATGGATCAGTTTCTTCAGGTTTTCTTCCGACTTGATCAACTTTTCATATTCAAGCTGTTTTTCCCTTGCTTTCTGAATGAGAAAAGGGCTATCATCGAAGAAACTACTAAATTTTTGAATAATTAACAGGTTTTTATTCTGGAATCTCAGTTTGTATCCTTTCAGGTATATTTCCTTGTTGTTCACCGTTTCAGTCCATACGGGAAGTTCACGGGGAGTTTGATTATAAATGGTGTGTGGTCCGATCTGGGATTCCAGAAAGGGAAAAACAATTGTAATATCCACCAACTTCTCGTAAATTTTACGTTTGGCGAATATCGCTTCCAGCCATTGAGGTTGAACATCCGAAACAAAAAAATACCGGTCTTCTTTCTGAATAAAAAGGGAATAATCCAATGTTCCCACCAATGCTTCACAGTCAATCTTATCAGGCAACGGAGCATCATCCATTGGTCGACTTAATTTCAATCCTTTTACAAGGTCCAGAATCTGTTTGGCCGAATCAGATGAATCGATATATCGTATCGCTGTAATTCTTTTGTATTTATAAATATGAATATCAACGTACAGGTTGTCAGGGTAAAGGACGTGTGGGATAATAACATCTTTTTCGACAGGGAACAGACCTTCAAAAATTGGATCAAAATCAGAGATCATGACTCCTTTTTTCGTCGGGATTGGCAGGTTATGATCCATCGATTTTTCCCAATCAACAATTTGCCCGTTTTCATTCACGATAATGGAAAGAATCACGTTGGTTATCTCATCTTGAAGCTTTCCTGAAGGGTTGATCTGGTCAGGCATAAAGCATCAATTTGGTCAGGTTCAGGAAAGCATGTTCGACATTTTCGCCTGTTTTAGCGCTTGTTTCGATTACATGCCATCCTTTTTCTGTTAATTCGATGATATCGTTTTCAGATAGTTCCCATTCCTTTTTTACATCAGATTTATTGATCAACATGATAAACGGAACATCACCAGTGGTTGCCTGAGCAAGTTTGATCAATGAGTTAGCAATTTTGAGTGTGGATTTCCGGGTGCCGTCGATCACGATAAAATAGCCGGATGATCCCATCAAATAGGAAGATTTTATCTTCTGGTATTCATCTTCGCCATGAATATCCCAGATAACCAGATTTACTTGTTCTTGTCCAATGTTAACTATTTTCTGATCAATTTTTACACCGATGGTTGTCAGGTATTTTTCCGAAAATATACTGTTTACAAATTGTTGAACAAGACTTGTTTTGCCAACAGCGAATGATCCGATCATACAAATTTTTTTCTTTATCATGTTCGTTCAAAGGTTTGTTCAGGGTGTGATAATCTTCATTTCGACTCTCCTGGCATGGTCTTCCATTCTGTTTTGTTGGTCATTGATATCAGGAAAATCTTTCCCGACTGATATAAGGAACTCTCCGGAAATACCATGTTGGATAAAATACTGATACACTGAACCGGCTCGTTGAAGGCTTAAATAATGATTCACCTCAGGGTTTCCGGTTTGATCAGCATATCCGGAAATAGAGATACGATATGAAACATTTATTTTTTTTCCGGTTTCAATAATTTCACCGATCAGATTGACTAATGAATCCAAAGTCTTTCTTTCCCGGATTCCCAGGTCAGGGTTCCCTCTTAAAAAATAAATCCGGGTTGATTCTATTTTTCTTTTTGCCTGGCCGAATTGTTCTCCAGGTATCAGTTTCAAACCAGTCGTATCAATGGCAGTCACACCCCAAATCAGATTGAACCTGGATTTCATGGATTCCCACTGGTCGATCGTTGATTTTCTGCTGATTTGCAGGGTTTGATTGTGAATTGCAAAGTTGGTATGCGCCTCAGGACAAAGGATGGAAATGGCTCTTCGTTTCAGAAATTCAGGCGACATGGAGAGGTATTCTTCTAAGTTGAATACGATGTCATCAGGGGAAATTTTACTGTTTATCAGGAGAGTAGTAGGTTCAGATGATAAAGGATCACGTAATCCGTTGATAAAATAATGGCCTTTGGTTCTCCCAAAACCGGTAATGAGGTACCCGGGTTCTGTTTGATATCTCTGAACCAGTATGGACCAGCGGGAATGATCCCGGATGGCGGTGAAAAGCCAGAAACCAAGGAGAAGCAAGATCAGAATAAAAATTATCCAGGGGATGACTGTTTTTTTCTTTTTACCCTCTTTTTCTTTTTTTAACAAACAACTTTCAATGATTTCTGTATTTGTTTCAAAGGCTGTTGTATCGCCGGTAAAATTTTCCAGATCCAAAGAAAATTGTTCGTGAATTTCTGTCAAATGGTTATTCAGGATTTCCCTGATCTCTTCCGGAGCATCCCCATGAATAACAGCGGCAAGGATTGCTTCAGGGCCTTCTTCAATCCACAGAGTGAGTTCTCCAACCTGGATGGTGTTTAATGAATCATGTTGACTTCCTTTAAATGAGTCTTTAACAAAATCTTTGATGGCACTTAGCATAGCCGAAACCATATCCGGATCCCTGGCAAACCCACTGACCGAATAAGCCTGTTGCAATAACAGTCCTGTTTTTTTATGGATCAGATAGACCTGCTGGATACTGTATACCAGACTGTTTAACAGAACAACTTCGGCAAATGGTTTCCGTGAGACCCAGGCTTGAAAGCGCCATCTCAATCCGTTGATCGAAAAACTATATTCAAGGGTTTGATTCAATGATTGAATCATTTTCCTGAATGTATCAGAGATCGACTTTCGGATTGCTGGTCCCATAACCGGGAAGAGTGCATCAGAAAGTTTTTTTGGATCGTGTTTTACACTTTTTAAAACCGCCTTTTCAATAACAGGATAGAGATTATTTGATAGTTCTTCACTCTTCTTATTGCTGAAAAGAACAGCTTTCGAAAGGACCTCCCCAATCTCCTCCGACAAGTTATGTTTATCATCTAACCTGTCTTTCAGATGTTTAATCTCTTGCTGCTCAGGGCTGATAAGAATTTTTTTCAGTTCCTCGAAAGACTTTTCCTCGTTATTTGTTTTCTGATCCATCCAGAATAGTTGTTTTTTTATTCTGAAACCGTATCTGGTTTGTCCTCTTTTCCAGCGATCTTCATGGCCAGTTCGGTCAATAGAATCGCCAGACTAGACCGATCGGTTTTAACGGTTCTAAGCACATTTAAATCTTCATCCACATGATTTTTTATTTCTTTCATTTGTTGTTTGAATAAAGTCTCAAGTTCATGGTTTTTATCCTTCATGAATTGCCGGATATCACGATGAGCATCGTTCGTCGATTCTTTCAGCCGGGCTAATTTGTCTTCCAGTGTATCGAATTCTTTCTGAAGTTTTCTAACTGCTTCATTCCGTTCGCTTTCCTCTTGCTTAAGTTGAGTTAAAATTGTTTTTAGCTCTTCTTTGACAAAAAGTTCAAGGTCTTTCAATTTGTTGGAAGTGTCATCTGAAAGTTCCGAAACCGATAAGTTCAGACGCTCTTCAACAGCTTTGAACCGTTGTTCATATTCACTGATATTATTTCCAAAAAGGATGTCTCTGATCTTCGAAATCTTTTCATTCTCGAGCTCATCCGGCGCCTCATTAGGATTTGTTTGGTTGTTTTTTTCAGGTATATTCATAATCTAATATTTAAATCTTAGGGATAAAATAAGGAATTTGTACATGCGTTTCTGATTCCGTTACTGATACAAAGATAAGCGATGATTTATTGAAAACAAATAATGTGGTTTGAGATCAGAAGCAAGTTATATTGAATATTTTTTGTATCTTTACATTTAATGAATCCTAATCAACACGTTTATGAATAAAGAAGAGTTTAAAGTGAAAGGCGAGGAGCTGCTCGCTAAAGTGAAAGAGCTGGTTCACGAAGGAAATGTACGACGGATCATCATCAAAGATGAACAGGGTAAAACCTATTTGGAAATTCCGTTAACCCTGGGAGTTATCGGGGCCCTGGTAGCTCCGGTTCTTGCTGCTGTTGGAGCGGTGGCTGCCATGGTAGCCGACCTGAAAATAGAGGTGATCCGTGATGAAGAGCCATCCGGTGATACTCCGGAAAAAAAATAGCAACAAGTCACGCTATCCCTGCGGATAACGGGGAAACACGGGATGAGCCCAGATCTGGTAGGAAAAATTTGCCTGGGCAAAGAACATGTTTAATCCATTTTGGGTTAACGAACCCATTTCACGCCCTTTTTGTAAAAAAAGGGTCTCCTCCGGATTATAAATCAGATCATATAACATATGGTTTGCGGTCAGGTATTCGTAAGGAATGGGAGGATAGTTCCCGGTTTTGGGAAACATACCTACTGGCGTTGTATTGATGATTAACGTATGCCTGGATACAATCTCACGATCGAGTTCATGGTAAGAGAGGGAGTTTGGGAAAGTGGGCTTACGGGAGACAAGGATGAAACGGATTCCAAGTTTCTTTAACGAATAGGCAATTGCGTTGGAAGCGCCTCCGGTTCCCAGGATTAGTGCATGAGAGAATGAAGAGAAATCAGCAGAAGAAAGAAATCCATCTATATCTGTATTATACCCGGTAAGTTTTTGCCGGTTGTGTTCCCATCCGATCTTAATCGTATTTACGGCTCCTGCTTTTGTTGATTGCTCGTCAAACTCATCCAGGAATGGCATAATGGTTTCTTTCAGCGGAATGGTTACATTAAGTCCGCAAAGCCCTGGATTCTGATCCAGCAGCTTTCTGATCCCGGAGGGATCTTTTAACGGGAAAAGCCGGTAATTGTATCCGGACAGGTTTTCACGCCTGAATTTTTCTGTAAAATAGGCAGATGAACAGGAATGGGTTAGTGGAAATCCAATAAGGCCGAAAAGTGGCATGACAATGGGTTAATCTTTTTTGAAGGTCGTGATAAGATCCAGTACTACAGGATGTGTTCTGGCTTCGGGAAAAGTCAGAAATAACCGGTTGTAACCTTCAGCATCCATATCCATGGCTTGTTCTAATAATTCCTGAGCCTGTTTTGATTTTCCGCTCATTACCAGGAGATAAACCATTCCATAGTAGAAATCAGGATTGGTTTCGTGCCATTTTAATCCCTCTTCCAGGGTAGTGAGGGCATTGGAATACTCTTTCAGGTCGGCATATACGGCTGCGAGATCCATCCAGATCTCCGGATCATCAGGATCGAGTTCAATCACTTTTCGGTAAGAGGAGATTCCTTCATCAAACTGTTTCAGTTTAATCTGGATGTCGCCCAAAATAAACCAATATTCCGGTATAGTCGGGGTCAGTCTGACAGCTTTCGTAACATAGGCCAGAGCCGCACGGGAATTATCCAGTTCATCATACGAAAGACCTATCCCTAACCAGGCATCTGCAAATTCCGGGTCGAGTGCAATAGCCTTCTGGTATTGTTCGATCGCCAGATCAAATTTTCGCATCTTCTCATAACATTCGGCAATGTAATAATGGGTAAATGGCTCCGGCTCTTCATACAGGAATGTTTCCAGATAGGTTTCAATGGCTTTGTCGTATTGAGTCTGCAGCGCAAGGCAATTCGCTTTGTTAAAATATGCCGAAGCAAACGTTTCGTCAATGGCAATCGTGTAATCGTATGCATCGATAGCCTGTTCAAATTGCTCAAGATTGCTGTATGCAATACCCAGGTTGAACCAGGCTGATTTTGAATAGGGGTGTTTATTCAGATACTCTCTGAGAAAACGAATGATCTGCTCTGTTTGCTGACTAACCTCACAACAAAAAGATAATTCGTACAAGGCTGGTTCATTCTCCGGATTCCATTCCAATGCCTTCATAAAATATTCAATTGCCTTATCGTACTTTCCCAGATTCTCATACTCAAACGCAATATTGGAATAGATTTCGTCGAGTTCCTCCGTCTCATGGATCCCCAGCTTAAATTCCTTGATCGCAGCTGAATATTTGTTTAACTGGCTATAAAGATTTCCCCTGGCGATATGGATCTCATGGTCAGTGATCTCTTCCGAATAGGTATCATGCAGAATCTGTAAAGCCAGGTTTTCCTGATTGGTGTTGATGAAAAACTGAGCCTGCTTCAGGAGAATGGTAAGTGAGCCCGGATGTTGCTCAAGCGCCAGAGTGAGAATTTTCGTTATCTTCTTCAGGTCATTGTGAAAGAGATAGTAATCCAGCAAATCTTCAAATTCATCTACATCAAAGAAATAGTGACTGTTTACTTCAAGCATGCTTTCAAACCGGCCGATCAATGCCTGAAGTTCCGGATCAGAAAATGGTTCAAAAGGGTCTTCCATACAACGCTGCGTTATTCTTCCACCACTGGAATAAGACTACAAAAATACGAATTTTTATCTTTTCCCGGAAATTGAATGACATAATGAGATTTCAATAGTTATTAACATCTGATCCGAATTGAAAAAAAAACCGTTACTTTTGCCTAAAAAGAGGTCGCAGAAAATGACATTGATCAAATCAATATCCGGAATCAGAGGTACAATCGGCGGAAAACCGGGAACGTCACTGACACCTCCCGACATCATTAAATATACCAGCGCGTTCGCCACTTTTCTCATGCAGAAACATCCCGGAAAATCCCTGAAGATCGTTATCGGAAGGGATGCCAGAATTTCCGGAACAATGGTCAGTCAGTTAGTTTCATCTACCTTGATAGCGATGGGCATAGATGTGGTTGATATCGGACTTACCACAACCCCTACCGCTGAACTCGCTGTGGTTTGGTGTCATGCAGATGGCGGGATGATCATCACCGCCAGCCATAACCCCAAACACTGGAATGCACTGAAATTGCTGAACGAACAGGGAGAATTTTTATCTGCATCGGATGGGGATAAACTACTTCAACTATCTGAGAAAGAGGATTTTTTATTTGCTGAAGTTCAACAGTTAGGAACCTATACCACCGACTCTTCCGTTATTTTAAAACATATTGATCTGATTTTAGACCTTCCATTGGTCGATCGGGAGGCGATCAAAAACGCAAAGTTCAGCATCGTCATCGATGCGGTAAACTCTACCGGGGGTATAGCGCTTCCCATGTTATTACAGGCTCTTGGAGTTAATATCCTCCATTGTTTGTATTGTGATCCAACCGGGGAGTTCCCGCACAATCCAGAACCTTTGCCGGAGAATATCCTCGAGATCTCGGATGCTGTTGTCAAAAATTCTGCAGATGTTGGCTTTGTCGTTGACCCGGATGTTGACCGGTTAGCCATCATTACCGAACTTGGCGATCCTTTTGGTGAGGAGTATACCCTGGTGGCGGTTGCTGATTATGTATTGCAACATAAAAAAGGAAATACCGTCTCAAACCTCTCTTCATCCCTGGCTTTAAAAGAGATCACCGAATCCTATGGCGGTAACTATTATGCTTCTGCTGTTGGAGAAGTTCATGTGGTTGAAATGATGAAAGCGAAGCATGCCGTTATCGGCGGAGAGGGAAATGGCGGGATCATCTACCCTAAGTTACATTACGGCCGCGATGCACTGGTTGGAATCGCCCTGTTTCTGACTTACCTGGCTAAATCAGGAAAAACCTGCTCAGCGCTGCGGTTTCAATACCCCTCATATTTTATCTCCAAAAATAAAGTGGAGATTGGTTCTGATATTTTACTGGATGATCTACTCAATGAAATTTCGGATAAGTATAAAAAGAACGTCGTTAGCAGAATCGACGGAGTAAAGATCCAGTTTGGAAAAGAATGGGTTCACCTGAGAAAATCAAATACCGAACCGATCATCCGGATATACGCAGAAAGCGATATGCAGGAGAAAGCAGAGAATCTGGCGAAAAAGATCATCATCGATTTCAAAGAGATTATCAACGGAAAATAGCTTACCATGCCGAAGGTTAGAAAAAAGAAAAAACGCAAACCCATCCGTTATTCAACGATCACAATCAAAATAACAAAAAAACAGAAACGATCTCTGATCCGATTCTGTAATTCAAGAAAAACAACCCCGAATAAATTGATTAAGAAAACTATCCGCCCGTTTCTGGAGAAATATGCTGACCTGGAAGTTTCTGTTAACCATGAAAATGTAAACCAGTTGAAGCTTTTCGATCAGGTTGAATAACAATAACCCGGACTTCTTACTTATGTTTCAGAAAGGATTCATAGGGAGTTCTGTTTACAATGGATCTCCCGAGAGTCACTTCATCCGTATGTTCCAGTTCATCGCCAACAGAAATACCCCTGGCGATCATCGTTAACCGGACAGGGTATCCGTTAAGCTTTTTAAACAGGAAAAAATTTGTGGTATCACCTTCGATGGTTGTCGGTAAGGCAAAGATAATTTCCCGGATCGATCCCGCTGCAACCCGCTCAATAAGTCTTTCAATGTTAATATGCTGAGGACCAATTCCTTCCATCGGTGAGATGATGCCCCCCAACACATGATAAACGCCTTGATACTGCCCCGTTTGCTCTATAGCCATTACATCCCGGATGTCCTCTACAACACAGGCAACCGAGTGATCCCGTCTAACATCGGCACAGATTCCGCAGATTTCATGTTCGGAAATATTTCCACAGATCCTGCAATAAATGATCTCATTTCTCATTTTACTTATTGTGGCGCCGAATGTCGATACCTCTTCAACGGTGCAGTTTAGTAAATGAAGAGCCATCCGGAGTGCAGTTTTTCTGCCAATCCCGGGTAACCGTGCCAGTTCATTTACAGCATCTTCCAGTAATTTCGATGAAATGGTGTACAATTGTTCAGTTTTATCAGCAGTTAGATTAAAAACATCCTGTTACCCGGTTCGAAAACCTTTGTTCATGAATGATATCTGCCGTAATTTTAGTTTCTTTGCAAAGATAAAAATTTGATAAACATGAGGAGCCTCTTCCTGATCTCTGTTCTTGTTGGCTCTATGTCAGGCCTGTTTTCACAAGACACGATAAACCAGACAGATAAGATCGGACACAAACAGGGTTTCTGGAAAAGATATTCCGGCGACAGCATCCTGCTTTACGAAGGCCGGTTTCGTGACAACATTCCTGTTGGTAAATTCATTTATTATTACCCTGATGGAAAGATTAAAACCATTTCGGTTATTTCCGACAGTGGGAAAATTGCCCGTACCCTCTCTTTTTTTCCAAATGGAAAAAAAATGGCCTCCGGGAAATATGTGGAACAGAAGAGAGATAGTATCTGGCTGTTTTTTAGTGATACAGATGAACAATTGGTCTCTGAAGAGATTTACGCAACCGGAAAAAAAGTTGGTTTGGAGAAAATATTTTATCCGGGTGGAGGGGTGTCGGAAATTTATACCTGGAAAGATGGAATCCGGGATGGAGCATGGATTCAATATTACGATGACAGCACCTGTAAGTTACAGGCTTCTTATTCAAATGGAGAACGGGAAGGAAAGGTAACTGTCTATTTTACCTCCGGAAAACGGATGATCGAAGGTCAATACACCAAAGGGCACAGGGAAGGCATCTGGATCTATTACCATGAAAATGGAGATATCAGAAGAGAAGAACGCTACGAGAATGGAATTCTCCTGACTGAGCCCGAACTCGAGTAACTCAAGGAGCCATCAGGTATTTTCAAAGATCAGTTTCCCCTCTTTTTCATCTACCAGGATCCCGGAATCCCGGTCTACCTTCCCGTCCAGAATCATTTTCGATAATTCGTTCAGCAAATATTTCTGAATGACCCGTTTAATCGGACGGGCGCCATATTGTGGGTCAAACCCGATTGCGGCAATGTAATCAATGGCCTGATCGGTAGCATGGATCCTGATGTCGTTTTTACCAAGCATTTTCTGAACATGATCCAGTTGAAGCTTGACAACCTGTTTGATTTCGCCCTTCGTTAACGGTTGGAACATAATGATCTCGTCAACCCGGTTTAAAAATTCCGGACGGATGCTTTTTTTCAATAAACCGAAAACCTGGTCCCGTGTTTGGTTGATCAAAGCCATCCGGTTTTCGTCGGTTACGTTTTCCAGGTTTTCCTGGATGATATGCGACCCGATATTGGATGTCATGATGATGATCGTGTTTTTGAAATCCACGGTGCGGCCTTTATTGTCGGTTAATCTTCCGTCATCCAGCACCTGAAGCAGAATATTAAATACATCTGGATGGGCTTTCTCTATTTCGTCGAGCAACACAACTGAATAGGGTTTCCGGCGGACTGCTTCGGTTAACTGACCACTTTCATCGTATCCGACATATCCCGGAGGTGCACCAATTAACCGGCTTACTGTATGACGTTCCTGATATTCCGACATATCGATGCGAACCATGCTGTTCTCATTGCTGAACAAAAATTCTGCCAGGGCTTTTGCCAGTTCGGTTTTTCCTACTCCCGTGGTACCCAGGAAGATGAATGAACCGATAGGACGGT